>NZ_FAOO01000001.1:0-15840 GCF_900070205.1 Candidatus Thermokryptus mobilis
AAAATCCAGTCCCCTTTCTTTGTATATCTTAACATCAGTTGCCTTGGAATTTGAGGAATGAAATTCCCCCAATACCATCCCAAGTGAGCCCCAGAGGTATCCCTTTTATCAAAAATCCATAAACTGTCAGCAATTATTTCATCATATTCTCTCCACCTGGATAAATCAATATCATTTATTTCGTTTGTCTGTTTATTTAAAAGCGACTTGTAAAGTTGTCTCAAATAATGATTTGCCCTTTCTATTGTTTGTGAAGAAATTATCTTATCAAGTATTGAAATCATAGCACTCCGACTATACAAAACCACATCATCATCAAGCTGACCTGAACTTATGAGCCCAATATCATCATCTTTGGGGTTTAAAACAATGCTTCTAATTCTTGAAATTTTCAGCTTTAAACTCATCAAATCATTTGAATTAATCAAATTTTCAATTGTCTCCAAAAATCTATTTTTATTCAAAATTAATTCTTCTGACAACCTTTCACCTTTCTCAAAACTTATTAACTCAATTTGCCTAGCGCTATTTATCTTCGCCATATTTAAAAACGGATTTATTTTTCACCGATTAAAATTTACATCTTTTAACCCTTTTATCAAAAATAAAAATCGCTAAGCTATCCCTCTGCAAACCCTTGACATTTTAAGGCATCAGAAGTAAATTTCATCAAATGAAACTTCAAAAAACATATGCCGTCATAAAAAGAAAAAAAATGTGAAGCGAAAATGAAAAAATTGACACTCCTTCTTTTAATTATCACCGCCACCGCGCTCTCCCAAAATTACTGGCAACAACATGTCCACTACAAAATAAAGGCAAAACTTGACCCAGATAAAAATCTCATAACTGGTTCAGAGACATTAATTTACACAAATAACTCTCCAGATGAACTTAACAAAGTTTATTTCAGGTTGTATTGGAACTTATTGAAGAAAAATAGCCACGCTTGGAAATCAAGCCAGCGAAGGAAAATATATCAAAGATTTGAACGAGAATATAAAGGTATTGAACTGAAAAAGTTTTCAATCTTGGTGGATGAGCAAGAGATTCCATTGAATTATAAAATTGATGACACAATCCTTGAGGCGGAACTTCCAAAAACGCTTAAACCTGGCGAAAAGATTATCTTTAAAATTGAATGGGAAGAGGAAGTGCCACCGGGTCCAGGGCTTAGAACAGGCGTTACAAATCGTTGCTTTGATATAGCGCAGTGGTATCCACAGATAGCCGTTTATGATAGATATGGTTGGCATAAAGACCAGTATATAGGTATGGGTGAGTTTCATAACGATTTTGGTGACTTTGAGGTTGAGATTGAAATACCGAAAAGTTTTATAGTCACATATAGTGGTGAGCTTTTAAACCCAAATGAAGTTCTGCCAGATAGCGTTATCTCAAAGTTAAAGGAAGCGCGCGAAAACCCGGGGAGAATTTACAGAATTGCCGACTTTTCAAATAGAACCATAACCGACGAAGAGAGGAAAACTTATGTGACTTGGAAATTTATCGCGAAAAATGTCCGCGATTTCGCCTGGAGCGCGTATGAGAAATATATCTGGGATGCCGTTTTTTGGGAAAACGATGAACATCCAAATGGTGGCGTTATGATTCACGCTCTTTACTTCAAAAGCAATGAGAAACATTGGAAAGATGAAGCCGTAAAGTTTGGTCTTCACGCAATAAAATTTTTCAGCGAAAACTTTGGACTTTATGTCTATCCAAATGCATTTATTATGTCAAGTTATGCCGTCGGTGGTGGTATGGAATATCCCGGAATTGTTTTCATTGGACACAACATAACAAATTCACCTTACAGAGGTCTTTTCGGTGTTATAGTTCACGAGCTAGGACATCAGTGGTATCCGATGATGATAAATAATAATGAAACAGAGTTTGCTTTTATGGATGAGGGCTTTAACACTTTCATAACTACACTCGCCTTTGAATCATATTATGGAAGAAAAAATAATTTGCTTGACACAACGCTTTGGTTCATCCGATCATCTGGAATTTCAACCGATGAAAGGGAAAATAACCAGCGTCAGTATCTTTTGCTCGCTTTAACAGGATATGAAGAACCGATAGCAACACATGCCGACCACTGGAACGAAAATTACCCTGCAACAACTGCTTTTTATCCGAAAACAGCAACCGTTATGTTCATGCTACAATATGTCCTCGGTGACTCAACCTTTGCAAAATTAATGAAGGAATACTATAACAGATGGCTCTTTAAACATCCATACCCGGAGGACTTTTATAAACTTGCAATGGAAGTGAGTGGAAATAAGGACCTGAGATGGTTCTTTGATGAGTGGTTTCATAGAACATACACTTGTGATTATGCGATTAAATCTCTCAGGTCAAAAAAGATAAGCGAAAATGGAAAAGAAGTTTACCAAACCACGATAAAGGTTTCACGAAAAGGAAAAGCCGTGATGCCAATTGACATCTTCATCAAAATGAAAAACGGCGACACGACAACCGTTAAACTTCCAGTTGATGCTTGGTTAAATGATGAATGGGAAAATGAAATCAAAGTCAACCTCCAGTCAAAACCAGTTTACGCTGAGATAAACCCCGACTTAAGAATTGCCGACATAAACAGGTTAAATAATACCCATCCATTTCCAAAAGTAAAAATAACCTTTGACAACACCATATCTTTAACACAATTCCTGACCCCGATTGATGCGTATTGGTTGAGGTGGAGACCATCTGCTTGGTATAACACAATTGATGGGATTAAGCTTGGAATAATGTTTAAAGGTTCATTTTTACAAGATGTCCGCTCGCACAAACTTTGGGCTTTATATTCAACAAGGTCAAAAAATCTTGATTTCCTTTTCAAAGCTGAAAGGAGAATACCATTTGAGATAAGCCGAAACACATTCACAGGACTTGAAGTTTTAAAAATTGAAGGAAGATATGGCGGAAGTTTTGAAATTAGAAAAAGATTTTCAAAAGCCCTTACAATACCGCCGTTTCATGATTTGAGTTTTAAAGTTCAACTTTTAAAATCAACCGATAACTCCTACCTTGATCCGATTTATCATTGGGATCAGGGCAGATTGACGAGAATTTTATTCAATTACACATATTTAAATCGCTGGAGACCTTTGAGAACAAGGTTTTCGTTGATTTTTGAATCATCAACAATCCTTTCCGATTTCAATTATTCAAAGGTTTACTCAGAACTGGTTCAAACATTTAACCTACCGATGGGACATTCCCTCGCTTTGAGATTTTTCGCTGGATATGGTAATGGAAAAATACCGTTACAGACGAAATTTTTCACATCTACATCTTCACCGATTAATCAATTGTTTAGCCCAGTTTACAGGAGTAAGATTTTCCCATCAGATTTGCGTTCTCACATTGAACCGTTCGGAGGAGTTGGGTTGCGCGGATATTACGATCAAAATCTTTCTGATGACAGGGCTTATTCACTTAACTTTGAACTTAATTTCCCATCGCTTCTTCCATTTATCAGCAGAATGCCTATAGTTGGTAAAATCTTCAAGACTGCTATTTTCTTTGACGCTGGAAAAGTTTGGGGACAAAATCAAAGGACAAGCATAAAAGATATCAAATACAACTTTGGGATCGGTATAAGAAGCGATATTTTTGAGCAGGTTTCAAACTTCACGGATATTTTTAAAGAAATCGGTTTATCTTCAATAAGGTTTGATTTCCCGATCTATGTAAGCCATCCTATAACCGGTGAGAAAAAATTCAAGTTCAGATGGGTGCTTGGTTTTGAAAGGGCATTCTAGATTTTAAAGTGCGAGTTTAAAATTGATAATTTAAACTTGTTGATGTAAATTTATCTACGCTAAAATAAACTTTTCTAAAACCCGTGTTTGAGAAGCTTGAAAGGTTGAAACAACGCTACGAACAGCTGACGCAACTTTTATCACAGCCTGAGGTTATTTCTGACATTGAGAAATATCGGATGCTTTCAAAAGAGCATCACGAGATTTCGGAAGTCGTTCAACTTTACAATAAATATCTTGAGACGAAAAAAATTTTGGACGAGACGCGGTCATTTTATAAAGCGACAACAGACCCAGAACTCAAGGAGCTTGCTGAGGAAGAGATAAACTCACTTCAAAACGAACTACGTGATATTGAAGAGCAATTAAAAGAGGCATTAATTCCAAAAGACCCAAATGATTCCAAAAACGCCATCGTTGAAATAAGAGCTGGAACCGGGGGCGAGGAAGCAGCTCTTTTCGCTGCTGACCTTTTCAGAATGTATTCAAGGTATGCTGAGAAGAAGGGATGGAAAGTTGAAGTGGTTGATTTTAACGAAACAGGACTCGGTGGGTTTAAAGAAATAATTTTTCTTGTCTCCGGAAACAATGCTTATGGGGCACTAAAGTATGAAAGCGGTGTCCATAGAGTCCAACGCGTCCCGATAACTGAATCAAGCGGAAGAATACACACCTCTGCAGCTAGCGTTGTTGTCTTGCCCGAAGTTGAAGATGTTGAAATTGAGATAAACCCAGATGACTTAAAAATTGAATTCTATCGCGCCGGGGGGCATGGCGGTCAAAATGTAAATAAAGTTGAAACAGCTGTTAGAATAACCCACATCCCAACTGGAATAGTCGTCCAATGTCAAGATGAACGTTCCCAGTTTAAGAATCGTGAAAAGGCGATGAAAATTTTAAAGTCAAGATTGTATGACAAAATGATGGCCGAGAAGGAAGCACAAATCACAGCTCATAGGAGAAGTTTAGTCAAAACGGGCGATAGAAGTGAGAAAATAAGAACCTACAATTTCCCGCAAAATAGAGTCACAGACCATAGAATTAATCTAACGCTTTACAATCTCCAAGAGATACTTGACGGAGAGATTGACCCCATAATTGAAGCACTCAAACTTGCTGAAAGAAAAGAAAAACTTGAACAAATTTAACAATCTATAAAAGCGATGAGATCAATTGAATGAGCTTTGTAATATCAAACGGCTTCTCAATGAAACCAGCAACCCCTTGAATCTCCTCTCTCTCTTGTTCAGTTATATATCCTGTCGCTATTATGACTTTAACCTCTGGATTTATCAAAAGCAACTCCGCCAGCGTCTCCTTTCCGCTCATTTTCGGCATGTTAAGGTCAAGTATAACAAAATCAATCTCATCTTTATGCTCTTTATAAATGTTTATTCCCTCAATGCCATCACCAGCAACGAAAACTTTAAATCCTTCTGCCTCTAAAATTTCCTTCCCTATCATTCTTATTTCTTCCTCATCGTCAATTAAAAGCAATGTCCCTGTTTTTTTCACAACTTCAATTCTATTTTCTTTTCCCTTTGTCTCTTTATAAACGGGTAGATAAATTGAAAACTTTGTTCCTTTTCCAACTTCACTATAAACTTTTATAAATCCACCATACGATTTCACCAAACCATAGACGGTTGAAAGCCCAAGTCCAGTTCCTTTACCTGGCGGTTTGGTTGTGAAGAACGGTTCAAAGATTCTGCTCTTGACCTCATCGCTCATACCTATCCCAGTGTCAATCACATGCATAACGATATATTCAACCTCCGGCTTGACTTCAAAGCCATTGCCGATACGATTCTCAGTCCTAAAAATTAATTTCCCACCATTGGGCATCGCATCCCTTGCATTAACAGCAAGATTAAAAATTATTTGCTGAACCTGGGATTCCTCAGCAAGGATTACAAAATTTTGCGCCTCAAGAAATGCCTCCACCTCAATATTCCTCGGAAATGTCTCTTTGAAAATTTTAACAGAATCCTCAATTAAATGGTGTATGTCAACAGGTTTAAGCTCTCCGACGGGTTTTCTCCGAGAAAAGGTCAAAAGTCGCTTCGCAAGTTCTGCTCCTCTCATCGCCGTTGTATTTATAGTATCAACCCAGCGCATAAACTCAGTATTTTTAAGCTTCATCCCAAGCAATTGACCCGCGCCGAGAATTATTTGCAATATGTTATTGAAATCGTGAGCGATACCGCTTGCTAAAGTCCCAAGCGATTCAAGCTTTTGCGCCTGCTGAAGTGCCTCCCTTTGTTTAATCTCTTCCGTCACATCAATTATCATACCTTGTGCCACTGGCTTTCCCTCAAACTCCACCCTTTTGGTAAAACCCTCTATGAAAATCACCTTGCCATCTTTACGCAATCCTCTCGCACTCCATCTGTTTACGTCTATCTCACCTCCCAACCTCCTTCGTAATTGTTCCTGCAATCTTTCCCTATCATCCGGATGAATTAAAACCGAATAATCACGTAAATTCAATATCTCATCCCTCGTATAACCGAAGATTTCACAAAACTTATCATTGACATATCTAAACCCAGATACATCCATCAAATATGCACCAAAGAATGGATTCTCAACCATTGACCTGTATTTTTCCTCCGACTTCAAAAGTTCGTTCGTCCTCCTTTCAACCTCATATTCAAGCATTTCCGAAAACCTGAAATTAAGATACAATACAACAACTATACCGATAATCACACCAAATGCACTCAACAAAACCCACACAACAGCCGATTTAGGTAAAAATTCCAAAAGCGTATACTCATCAAGAAAATGATAGTCAACGATGATTATCTTGTTTGAATTCAAATGAATCGGCACAGCAGAAAAACCAATAAGCGTCTTTCTTGAATTTCTATAAACCTGGCTGGTAAAACTTTTCACCCCTTCAATTCGACTTAATTCTTCAGAAACAAATTTTATGGATTTAGGTTCGTCAACAAGCGAATTTAACATTTGATTAAAATTCACCCCAATAAAATCTCTCGCATCGGTGGAGATGACATTTAAAGAATCATCTAACATCACAAGATTTGACCTTTCCTCAAGCAGTGATTTAATCTGTTCTCGCAGTTTTTCAAAATTAAGTTCAATCCCTATCCCGCCTTGCAATTTCCCCGCTTTAGAAATATCGGGATAAAGTATCAAGAAGTGATAAAAACCTTTCTCATCTCTGAAAAACGAAGAAATGCTCGTCTCCTCGCGCGCAAATTTAACCCTTCGTGAAATATCAACCCCAATATCATCTGGATAAGAATAAAAAATTTTCCCCGAACTTTCAAAGAAAAAGACATTTGAGATTAACTCGCCGTATCTTTCCTTCAAACTCCTAATCGTATCTTTGATGTTTTCTGTTTTAAAACCCTCTTTGATCAAAAGCCGAGCTTTTAAAGTGAAACTCTCAATCTCTCGCTCACTTTCACGAGCGAAAACGCTTAAAGATTTGGCATCCACAGAAAGCTCCTCCAAAAACATCTGTTCTTGAACCTCAAATAGAAATCCTGTTATAAATGTCCCCGCAAACACTATAGTGACGCCGATAAAAATCGCAATAAATGTAAGTCGCCGTACAAAACCCGACTTTACAGTGCCAATATACCTATGTCTATGCTCCTTGACGATAAGCGGAGTGTGGGAAATTAAAATATGAAGAATGTTAAAAGTTAAAAATCCAGCGACGATCGCCCCAACCGTTTCCGTAAAAAAGTAAATTCTATCAAGCACTGCTTCGGAAAGCTCAGATCTTAAAGCCCAAAGCCATAAATTTGGCTCAAGCAGATAGTAAATTGAGATTATTTTGACGAACTTGCTTCTTTTTGTTGCTTTATCGCAAATGTTTTTATTTGTAAAAATCAGCTCGCCAAAAATAAAGTAAGCAGTGAAAAATTGAATCTGTATCAACGCATAGAAAACATCAGTGAAGACATAAAGCGATTTGCTATACGATTGTGTCAAAAAATAGGGAAGCAGGAATATAGCATAAATTAAACCGAAAAACGCCACCTTTTTAAAAGCGGTGTTTAAATTGCCTATGTTTGTGATTCTAATGAAGAAATTATAAAGTGAGATTGAGCCAAGCACGAGCAGGAAACCACCGGCAAGGTAAATCAACTGAATTACGATAAGCTCTGAATTTGTGATAAGCCCATATCTTAAAGTTATGTAAAACCCCTCATAAACCCCGATGAGATAAAAAACAGCGGAGAAGAAAAATAGAGATGAACCAGTTCTTTTTCCAGTTTCAGCTGTCAACCTGTAGGCAAGAACAACGAGCGACACAACTGGAAAGAGAACATATAAAAATTCAAGCGCTCCTGTAAAAACATTTAACAGGTGCGCTTTTAAATGCGCTTCCACATCTTCACCTTTTCATTTTTACCTTCGCGAAACTCAAAATTTACGAAACCGAAAGACACGAAATTTCAATATAAAAATTATTTCTGTTCCTGCGGTGTTGCAGCTGGTTGAGATTGAGTTGGTTGAGGAACAGTAACAGGCGGAACTGTTTTAGCTCTTTGTTGAATTATACTTTCTCTGACGCTTTCTGGTGTTTTACCCGGCAAAAAGAACAAATTGATTATAATTGCAAGCAGAAGAAAAATCGCTCCCAAAGTTATCGTTGCTTTGCTCAAAAAATCAGCTGTTCTTCTAATCCCAAACACAGTCCCAAAACCAGCACCGCCGAACGCCCCAGCAAGACCTCCACCTCTTCCTGCCTGAAGCAAGACAAAAATTATCAACAAAACCGCTATAATTATCTCAATCGCAACTAAAACGCTATACATTAAGAGCTAAAACTTTTGTTTTACAAATTACAATACGGATTAAATTTAAAGAAAGATCTTTTAATTTCAAAAAATCATTCTTCACCTCTTTTTAAAATCCTGCCTCCTGTTTTTCCTGTCAAATTACCGTCTTTTATCGTTAGGACACCATTTACCCAAAGATAAACAACCCCCTCAGCATATTGATGGGGATTTTCAAAAGTTGCTTTATCTTTGAATTTTTCAATGTCAAATATAACTATATCGGCGTAGAACCCAGGTCTAATCAGACCGCGGTTGAAAAGTTTCAATCGCCAGGCAGGAAGTGATGTCATTTTTCTTATAGCTTCTTCAAGCGTCAATATGCCTAAATCTCTCACATATCTTGCTATAACTCTTGGGAAAGTTCCATAAGTTCTTGGATGCGGGAACCCCATTCCTGGCTTGGCAACACCGCCATCGCTTGCGTGCATCGTCCACGGGAAACGCATAATCCTTTGAAGGTCATCTTCGTTAAGCGAGTGATAAATCGCCATCGCTCCACCGTTTTCAATTATCTCAATGACAAGCTCAGAAGCATTTTCAAAATTTGGCTCAACTCCTCTTTCAATCAAAATCTGTGAAAGCGTCTTACCTTGATATTCCGGCTTCCATCGGCAACTTCCAATTTGAATGTTATTCGGGTCACCACTTCCACGATCACTTTTCATATTTTCAATTATTCCCTGCTTTATCAAATTTCTTAATTCCGGATTCCTCAACCTCTCAATTAACTTTTCCGCTCCACCTTCCATAGCCCAACCAGGCACTAAAACAGTTATCCCAGTGTGAGTTGCAGTGTAAGGGTATTGATCAAGTGTTATATCAATTCCTTCTTCTCTTGCTCTTTCAATTCGCAAAAGCGTTCTCAAGCTCATCCCCCAATTTGCACGACCGACAATTTTATGATGTGTTATCTGAACTGGGATTTTGGCTTCTTTCCCAATTCTAATGGCTTCCTCCAATGCTTCCATAATTTTGTTTGATTCACTTCTCATATGCGTTATATAAATCCCGCCATATTTACCAGCAACTTTTGCAAGTTCAATTATCTCCTCCGTATTTGCAAACGAACCCGGTGGATAAATAAGCCCGGTTGAGATTCCAAATGCCCCCTCCTTCATAGCCTCTTCAACGATTTTCTTCATCCGTTCAATCTCTTCCCTCGTTGCTTGTCTATTTTCCCAACCCATAACGGAATCTCTAACGCTTCCATGTCCAACAAAAAAACCGATGTTAGCTCCAAGTTTTAATTTCCCAAGTTCCTCAAAAGCAATTCTCAAAGGAAGCGGTGATGAACCATCATTTCCCTCCATAACAGTTGTAACACCTTGCCTTAAAAGATTTTCCATTACTGGTTCAAAAACCAAACCACCCCTTGCGTGCGAATGTATATCAATGAAACCTGGCGCAAGATATAAACCTTCAGCATTAATGACTTCCCTTGCCTTTTCTTCATTAAGGTTATAGCCCACAGCGATAATTTTATCACCTTTAATCGCGACATCACCGATAAACCAAGGAGCACCTGTGCCATCAATTATTCTGGCATTTTTCACAAGATAATCATATTCGTAAGATTGTGGCAGGATAAACCAAGGAAGCACAAAAAGAAAAAATAAAACTTTTTTAATCATCGGTTAAAATGAAATTTAATTTTTCGCTACTGCTGATAATACTTCAGTGGGTTCGGTTCAACTTTACATTCCTCAGCTATTAAAAGATTTGAAATTTTCCCTTTATCTCGCAATTCAAAAAGACGAGGGACAAGCTTATCGCGAAGCTCAATCGGCGTAATCGGATTTATGTAAATGTTCGTTCCCCCTTCAAATCCAGCAGGGACATTTATCCTCCACTTTATCAAGATATGCCAAGGCATTTTATAAACGGAATCAAAAGGTGTGTAATACCACTCCTCATTACACGGGATTTGATTCCCCATTGCTGCATGAATTGCATAAACAAGATCGCTCATATCGCGAAGTTCTTTATCGCTTACTTCAAAAGGTCTTCCAGCCTTTGACTTTGAATAGATGGCGATTGTTGGAAAACGATGACCAAAACCAGCAAAAGCAATCGCATTTTCATTTTCAGCAAAAACAAGATTATGATAACTTGCGAAATTCACGGCATACTCATTATAAACATTCAGATTTTCCCTAACCATTGCAATTTGCCTTTCAATCGTTGCACCCCAACCATCAAGCCCAACAAGTTGTTTGTGGAGATGATCAAAAGACGCCCCAGCCGGTCTCAACCAATTCTGAAACACAGCAATATATCTGACATAACGATTTGTCTTCATTATATCAACCATCGCATCAATTGTAAACTTAAAATACCAGTAATGCTCCTCCTGCGTCAATTCACCTGAAGAACACAGATCGCTCGTCCATTTAGCTCCATCAATGTAGTGTCTACGAGCAATTATCAATTCATGACAACCACCGAAGAAACTATCAGCCATCTTTATCTTTTCCTCCGTTGGCATTGAATTAATCTCCTCTGCGGTCTTCCCCATCATGCGAAGTTTATAATGAATCAAATCAAGGACATGCTTCATCCCCGCTGGGTTCTCAAGGTAAAGATTCCTCCACTCTTCTTTTTCCTTCGTGAATTTGTATTCATAGTTTTTACGCCAGTAGTCAAGCGTGACAATTTCAAACAAATTCCCAACCCTTCTGAACTCCGCAACACTATCAAAGTACTTATCAGGCGGTAGATAATCTATTCTTTTGTAACTTCCATCTGGAAGCTTAATAAGCCGTGACTTCTCTGGTGGTGTTTCGTAATATCTCTTTTGACAAAATGAGCAATAATCCTCAACTGGATGAACCTCAAGCGGTTTAGCCGTCTCTGGGACTTCGTTCGTTATCGGCTTATTGTTTCTCCCTGGAACAGACCAAACCTCACTTTCCGTGAATGGATTTATCTGCTTGACCGTCCCATCGGGCATTACAAGATAAAGCGGTTTCATAAAACTAAAATCTCTTTGTTATCCAAAGCGATGTCAATTTAATCCACAAATTCAAAAAATGCAAGCGAAAAATCGTTGCAATTCAATCAATCAGTTCATTTCCGATGCCTCTCCTTTTCATAAGACGTTCTATTTCCTCAATTGTTTTCGGCGCATCCGCTGATAATACAACATAACCATCTTTCGTGACAAGGACATCATCTTCAATTCTAACACCAATGTTCCAATATTTCGGGTCGCAATCAGAACCCGCTGGAATGTAAATCCCTGGCTCAATCGTTATAACCATCCCAGGCTCAAGATTTCCAGGAATGCCAATGTCGTGAACATCAAGCCCAAGATGATGTGTGACGCCATGCATGAAATATTTTGTCACATCGCTCTTATCTTTTATTATGCCAAGTTTAATCAAACCCTCGGCTATAACATCACGAGCTTTGAATTGAAGGTCAATAAAGCTTACCCCGGGGCGAACCAATTTTATCGTTTCTTCCTGTGCTTTTAAAACAATCTCATAAATTTCCCTTTGCTCTGGTGAAAATCTTCCATTTGCTGGGATCGTCCTTGTGACATCGGCACAATAATTATGATACTCCGCCCCAATATCTACAACAATCAAATCTCCATCGTTTATCTTTTTCCTATTTGAACTATAATGAAGTATGACTGAATTTTCACCCGAGCCAACAATTGAAGGGAAAGCCGGATATTCCGCCCCAAGTTTTGTGAAAATATATTCAGCCACCGCTTGAAGTTCATATTCATACATCCCTGGCTCACAAGACATCATAACTTGCTTATGCGCCTTAGTCGTTATGCTTACAGCTTTTTTTATAAGTTCAATCTCCTCTGGTTTTTTAATCATCCTCATCCTCGCAAGTATAGGGGTTGGATCAGCAAATTGAACCCGACTTCGCTGAGAGTTAACAACTGACTTAATCACCTCAACTATCTCTTTTAAAATTCCCTCCTGACAATCAAAAGGATATGGGAAATAAACCGTTTTCGCACGGCTTGAAAAAATTATTCCTCTTATCACACTTTTAAATTCATCTATCGGCAGAGCAAATTGAAAACCAAGTTTTTCAACCGCACCTTTTGTTCCAAGCGTCCTCCCAGTCCAAACCTCACGAAGCGAATCCCTTTCCTTGATGAATAAAATCTCACGAATTTTAAAATCACTCTTTATTGTATCAAGCGTTAAATCATAATACTTACCTGTCGCCCTTGATGCAAGTTTCAAAACGGAACGTGAAATGCCAGATGGGATGAGAACAAGAACTGCATCCGGCTCATTCAAGCCAGTCAAATAAAAGAAATTGTTATCTTGCTTAAACCTATATTCAACATCATTTGATCGTGTTTTTAACGAATTTGAATAAAAAATCGCGACCGCCTCATTACCTATCTCCTTCATAAACTGCTCACGATTTGACTTGAAAAAAGACGGTGGGAGCAGGTCCAAATCTTGCGCCAAAGTCAAAAAAGAAAACAAAGCAAGAAGAAATAAAACTTTCATTAATTTCATAGATCTCCCTCCTTTAGTTTTTTATCCACAAACTTGCTTGAAAACTCTAAGAAAGTTCCCCCCAAGAATTTTTTTCACATCCTCCGGTGAATACCCTCTCTCAAATAGCTTTCTCGTTATATTAGGAAGAAATGTTACATCATCCATTTCAAGTGGAGTTACGCTTATGCCATCAAAGTCCGAACCAAGTCCAACATGATCAACTCCAACAAGCTTTACTATGTAATCAATGTGGTCAATTAAAACATCAAGCGGTGGGCGAAGTTCCTCCGCAATTTTAAGCATCAATTGACGTCTCGCTTGTCTATACGCATTTTGATCGTGTTCATAAAGAGCCCTTACAGAGTCAAATTGAGCTTTATATTTCTCCTCAAGTCGTTTTCTTTTTGTGTTAAAGGTGGAATCAATATACTCCGCATAAAAATTAACGAAAACAACACCGCCTGTCTGGGCAATTGCCTTTATCTGCTCGTCTTTCAAATTTCTATAATGTGGACATAATTTGTAAACGCTTGAGTGCGATGCTATTATCGGCTTCTTGGTTATCTTTACGACATCCCAAAACGCTTTCTCACCAAGATGAGATACATCAACTATAATCCCGAGTTCGTTCATCTTCTCAACAACTTTTTTCCCGAACTCACTTAAACCAACAACTTTATTCGGGTTTGTCGTCTCATCAAATGCCGAACTTGCCCAGTCGGTGCTGTTATTCCAAGTCAAACCCAAATACCTTACACCAAGCTTATAAAGTTCCTCAAGTTTCTCAATGCTATTTTCAATCGCATGACCACCTTCAACCCCTATCACAGCGCAAATTTTCCCTTCTGAGAGCGCTTTTTCAAGCTCAGCTGAATTTCGCACAACATCTATTTTATCCGCGTTTCTCCTTGCTATTGAATAAAGCGTGTCTATCATATCCTTCGCCCTCTTAAAGGGATTCTTCTCAAAAGCAACTGGATCAACCCAAACTGCAAAAACTTGTATATCAACACCACCTTTTTTTAATCTGACAAGATCGCTATGCCCACGCTTGGTTTCAACACTTATATCCTCACCTTCCATAGCCCTTAATAGAACATCGTTGTGTGTATCCGCAACAATCGCATCATAATGAAACTTTAAATAATCAAACTTTTCAACCTTTGGGTCCCCCTTTTGCCCACAAGCGAAAAACAGGAAGACGAATAAAGCAAAAAGAACCCTTCGCATAAAATTTTCTTATTTTATTTTAGATTACCCCTTTGAAATCAAAGTTTTCAAGATAATAAACAACCCTTTCAAGAAACCTCCCACCAAGAGCTCCGTCAATAATCCTATGGTCAAACGACAAAGTTAAAAATGCAATTGAACGAATTGCTATGAAATCCTCGCCGTTTTTCGTCAAAACGACGGGTCTTTTCTTTACAGCCCCAACTCCAAGAATCGCAACTTGCGGTTGATTTATGATCGGCGTCCCAATTATATTCCCAAAAACGCCATAATTCGTTATACTAAAAGTTCCACCTTGAATATCATCCGGGGTCAATTTCTTATTTCTCGCTCGCATAACTATATCGTTGATTGCCCTCGCAAGCCCAATGAAATTTTTCTCATCCGCATTTTTAACAACAGGAACGATCAAACCATAATCAGTTGCAACAGCGATTCCAAGATTTATGTATTTTTTTACAATTATCTTATCACCTTGAACACTGCTATTTATAAGCGGGAACTCTTTCAATGACTTTACAACCGCATCGGCAATGAAAGGCGTCAGAGTTAACTTAAAGCCCTCCCTTTTCTGGAATTCATCAGCATTTCTCTCAATAAAAGAAATTATCTGCGTCATATCACATTCGGAAATGGCTGAAACATGGGGCGATGTCCTAACACTGCGAACCATATGCTCAGCCATCGCTTTAACGACATGGCTCATCTCAATAACTTCAACCTTTCCTTCGGGATAAACTTCCTCCACCGGCTTAACTTCAGGAAGTTTAACTTCCTCAATCTCCTTGACTGGTTCAAATTTCGGCTTGACCTCAACTTTTCTCTTCTTCATTTCAATATAATTCAGAAGATCATTTTTCGTCAACCTCCCACCGTGTCCAGTCCCAGGGATTTTCTCAAGCTCTTCAATTGATATCCCCTCACGCTTTGCTATCTCCCTTACAACAGGCGAATAAAACCTTTTCGTCCTCGCTGGGATTTCCTCAACCCCAGTATAAGGTTTCTCTTCAAAAACTACTTTTTCCTCCGCTTTTGTCTCAACCCCCTTTCCCTCCCCGGTTTCAAAAACGGCTGATCCCTCTGTCTCAATATATGCAATTATCGTCCCAACTGCAACTGTTTCATTTTCCTTGTAGAGAATTTCAGCTAAAATTCCACTTGCAGGCGATGGTATCTCTGTGTCAACTTTATCCGTACTTATCTCAAGCAAAATTTCATCTTTTTGGACTTTATCACCGGGTTTTTTATGCCATTTTAAAATTGTCCCCTCTTGTAAGCTTTCGCCCATCTTGGGCATAATGACCTCTACTCTCATACCGAAACCTCAACTTTTTTGTTAATTATCTCTTGAAAAACGCGAATAAAATCCCAATTATAACCCCAATCTGTCCAACCCAAAAGATAAACATCCATCTCACAATTGACGCATAATAAGACGACATCTCTACACGAAGTTTTGAAACCTCTTCAGTTATGCGTTGATTAATTCTCGCCTCTAACTTTGTGGTTTCATCAGTTATCTTTGCA
>NZ_FAOO01000001.1:16518-94745 GCF_900070205.1 Candidatus Thermokryptus mobilis
CTGAGTTCATCAATTCGTTTGTTCACCTTGGCTACTTCCTCCATTAACTTTGAATCAAATTTCGCGAACTCCTCAGCGAGTCGCCTTTCAAATTTCTCTCCCGATAATGATATTACATCCTCCTTTGAACCTTGTAACACCTGATTCAAAAACTCCACCAGCGACTCCGTTGCTTCATCACCGAGCTTTTCTCTTAACGCTCTGGGTATTGTCACAACTGGCATGGTATTCACCCAATTTTATTTAAAATTTTAACAACTCATCAAGCGCCTTAACAATCCAATCCGTCTGGGGCAATGCAGCATCTTCAAGCGTCGGTGCGTAAGGAATTCCCGGAACATCAATACCAGCGACTCTTTTTATCGGAGCGTCAAGATATTCAAATGCTTCTTCGGAAATCATCGCCGAAATCTCAGCTCCAAACCCAGCTGTAAGTGTGTCCTCATGAACGATTAAAACTCTGCTCGTCTTTTTGACCGACTCCAAAATCGTTTCCTTATCAAGCGGGTTTATTGTCCTTATGTCAATGACTTCAATTTCAACGCCATATCTTTGCTCAATAATTTTAACTGCTTCAAGCGATTTATAAACCATTAATCCCCAAGTTACAATCGTAGCATCTTTTCCTGGTTTTTTTATCTGGGCTTTTCCAAATGGTAACAGATAATCCTTGTCTGGCTCGGGTGACATCGCTTGTGGTGAACGATAAAGTGCTTTATGCTCAAGGAAAAGCACGGGGTCTTCAATTCTACAAGCAGTTTTTAAAAGACCCTTCGCATCGGCAGCGTTTGATGGGTAAGCGATGAAAATCCCCGGAAGATGTGCAAAAAATCCCTCAATATTTTGACTATGATAATGCCCGCCGTGAATGTAACCTCCAACGGGAACGCGAATGACAACCGGGGCACTCCAGTTCCCATTTGACCTATATCTGAACGGCGCAAGCTCATCTCTTATCTGCATCATAGCTGGCCAGATATAATCACCAAATTGAATTTCAACAACTGGTTTATATCCCTTAACAGCAAGACCGATCGCCGTCCCAACAATGCTTGCTTCCGCAAGAGGTGAGTTAAATGCCCTGCTCTTACCAAACCTTGTCGTCAATCCTTTGGTTGCAGTAAAGACGCCACCTTTGGGATCAGCTATATCCTCACCATAAACGACCATCTTTGGGTTTAACTCCATCTCCTCATGAAGCGCATGATTTATCGCATCAACCATAACAATCGGCTTCCCAGAAGGAACACTCGCCTCATATTTTAACTTTCTCGTCTCCTCAGGTGCATAAACATGCAACATAACAGTTTCAGGAGAAGCATACGGCTTTCTTTCAGCATGTTCAATTGCTCGCTCTATCTCAACATTTAATTCATCATAAATTCTTTGAATTTCTTCATTTGTTAAAATACCCTCCTTGACAAGTAAATTTTCCATCTTCAATATCGGATCGTTCAACCTCTCACGCTCAAGTTCCTCTGGGCTTCTATACTTCCTATGGTCATCAGATGAAGAATGCGGTATCAACCTAACTACATTGGCAACTATCATCGTCGGTCCTTGACCAGCCCTTGCCCTTTCAACCGCTTTTTTAACGGTCTGATAACTTTGAAAAAAATCTGTTCCATCAATTTCATAAACCCCAAGACCGAAGAATCCCTCACCAATTTTAGCCACAGAAGCCCCAGCGGTCTGCTCATAAATTGGCACTGAAATCGCATACCTGTTGTTCTGTATCACAAATATAACTGGAAGTTTATCTTTACTTGCCCAATTTAGCGCCTCGTGAAATTCACCCTCACTCGTTGAACCATCTCCACCAGACACATAAACAACCTCATCAGTTCCATCTCTGACACAACCCATTGCGGTTCCAACAGCTTGAAGATATTGAGTCCCGGTCGGACTTGACTGAGTTATAATCCTTAACTCCTTTTTCCCAAAATGAGCTGGCATCTGCCTACCACCAGTTGCTGGACAATCAGCCCTTCCAAAAACACTATAAAAAAGCTCTTCAAGCGAAACACCCAATTGATAAACAAACGCCCAATCCCTATAATACGGATAAGCCCAATCATATCCCGGACGCAAATTCATTGCGCTCGCAACTTGAATCGCTTCATGACCCGAAACACCTATATGGAAAAAGACCTTACCCTGTTTCAAAAGCCTCATCGCCTTCTCATCTATCTGCCTTGCCACATACATTGACTTCAAAGATTGAATCAGAAGCTCCGGCTTTAACCCAACCCCAGCTTCAATAGAGTTCTCCAAACCAACCTGTTTGTTCAAATTCTTGCTCATAGCAAACTTCTATTTTTGTTTTTCCTTATTTTAAAAAATTTAATCCTTCTTTCAAAGAATTCACTTCACCCGAAAATTCAATCCCAAACACATCTTCAAATTCCGCTATCAATTTTTTCTTAACCTCGTCAAGACAAACATCAAAGCCGAGGATTTTCCTCATTGATGTCATCTCAACATCCTTTAACCCGCACGGAAAAATAAAATCAAAGTATCTCAAATCCGTGTTAACATTAAGCGCGAAACCATGCATCGTCACCCAATGACTAACTTTAATCCCAATTGATGCTATTTTCCTCTCACCAACCCAAACCCCAGTAAGTCCGTTTCTTCTGTGAGACCTTATACCATAATCATCAAGCGTCCGAATTATAACCTCTTCAAGAGCACGAAGATAAGAGTGTATGTCCAAACTGATCTCATCAAGTTTAAAAATTGGGTAGCAAACGATCTGCCCGGGTCCGTGATATGTAATTTTCCCCCCTCTGTCAATTTTAAAAACCTTCGCGCCGACTTCCAATAGAAAATTTTCACCAACTTTAAAATCATTCTCATCCCCAGCTTTCCCGATCGTATAAACATGCTTGTGCTCAGTAAAAATTAAAACATCATCAATTTTACCATCAACCCTGAACTTATGAATCAAAGATTGCAACCTCCAAACATCTTCAAATTCAGAAAGACCCGGAATATCTATTAAAATCGCTCTCAATTTTCACGAAGAAATTTTTTTTGAACTCTTGTCAAAAATTAGCAAAATCAAAGTTTTTAAAAAAATCACCAAAACTTGACTTTTACATTTTATCGTGCTATCTTTTTAATGTAAATAGCATCCACAAAACCAAAATAGTAGGAGGTTGCCATGAAAAGATTTCTTTTCACAGTCGCAATCCTTGCGCTTATCACCACAACCGCCTACCCTTGTTTTGATACTTATCTATTTCTGAAAAGGGGTTCAATGGTCTATCCGTTCAGATCTCTCGTTTTTGAGCTTAACGGGGAATACTCAATCAATAGCTTGAGCTTGCCCGGTGAAGATACTTTCTTGTCAATGGGCAGTATCTATTATGGGTTAGCGCAAAACTTTTCGCTTCAATTTACACTCGGTTCGGATGAAAAGGTGAGGAATGAGTTTAAAATTGATTATTACGGGATTAGCGGGGTTTATAATCTTTACTCAACTTTGACGGGTAGTTACACACTTGACCTAATTTTTGCGCACAGAGGAAAATTAAATGAAAAGTCAAACGAATTTGAAATTTCCATCCCGAATATCTTTCGTGCTTCAAACTTTACCTATGTTATCCATCCGACAGCAAGTTATGGGCTTGAAAGCAAAGAGTTTACACTTGGCGCTCACGCTGGGATATTCTACACATTCAACGAAATTGGAATAATTGGCGTCGGCGCAGAATATGCCAGCGTTCACAGCAGTAGCTATGCAGGACAAAGATTAACAAAAAGTGAATACTCAACAAGTGTTTTCTTCGGTGCGAGGATAGGTGAAAGATTTTATCTTCAAAATGAAATCGCAAAAGGTTTAGCTAACTCGCGCGACATAGGTTTTGCAATAACAGCGAAGGTGATACTCTAAAGTAATTCCTTCAGGGCGTGCTGATTGCACGCCCATTTTTTTATACCCCCCTTGACACTATCACATTTATTTTTTAACTTTACTTGTGATCCCACAAACATAATTTTCGGAGGAAGAAATGAATAGAATAGTGCTTGCGGGAATGGTCTTGGCATTGTTAAGCTTAATCATTGGGCTCTTGGGCAAGATCATTGGGCATAGCATCATTTTTGCAAATGCGACCTGGCACAACTTCGCCCAAACCTGTCTTTTGTTCGCCGTAGCATATGGGATTGGAAAATTAGCGGGTGAAAAGAAGTAGTTTTTGCACAGAAAATTTTCGCTTCCGCTTTACATTTCTTAAGGGGGATGGCTTTGTCTTCAGACAAATTTGGAAGATTTGATGAAAATTGAATATCTTTTAAACGAACAAACAAAAACAAAAATTCAACCTACTATGAAAATTGCTGTTTGTGTAAACAGAGTCCCTGACACTGAAACAAGAGTAAAAATTGGTCCAGATGGAAAAACAATTGACAAATCGGGTGTAAACTTCATTTTAAATCCATATGATGAATTTGCTGTTGAAGAAGCTCTTAAGACAAAAGAAAAGTTCGGGGGTGAAGTCGTTGTCATATCGCTTGGTGGTAGTGAAAATGTTGAGGTCATAAGGAAGGCATTGGCAATGGGTGCAGACAGAGGAATACTTTTAAAAGACGACTCACAAAGAGATACCTTTTCAATCGCTAAAGCATTAGCCGAAGTTTTAAAAGAGCTCTCGCCAGACATCATATTTTTCGGAAAACAATCAATTGATTACGATGACCAAGCGATGCCAAGTTTAGTTGCCGAACTTCTTGGTCTCCCGTCAATAACTGTCGTTGTCAAGCTTGAGATCAATTCAGATGGAACGGTGATAGCCGAACGCGAAATTGAGGGTGGAAGGGAGAAGGTCCGTGGTAAACTTCCAATTGTAATTGGAGCTCAACGGGGATTAAATGAACCAAGATATCCTTCATTGAAGGGGATAATGGCAGCGAAAAACAAACCAGTTGAAGAAAGAGAAGCGCCCAAATTTGATAACAAAACAGAAGTAATTGAAATGCTTTTACCTCCGCCGAAGAAACCAGGTAGAATAATTGGCACTGATGCAAGCGCTGTCTCTGAGCTTGTCAGGTTGTTAAGGGAGGAAGCAAAGGTTATTTGAAATTTTATAGTTGCAAAATAATTTGATAATACTTATTTTAAAACAAATTCAAAGAGATGTCAAATGGCAAAAAGAGTTTTAACATTTGCGGAACAAAGGGAAGGGAAATTTAAAAAATCAGCTTTTGAGGCGGTAAGAACAGGGAGAAAAATTTCAGATGAAATTTCAGCTGAATTCTTAGCGCTTGTTATAGGAGATGAAAATGCAACAAAGTTAGCACCTGAACTCGGCGGATACGGAGCAGAAAAAGTCATCGTCGTTCAAGACGATCGGCTTGGTTCATATTCACTTACCGCATATTCAAAAGTTATATCTGAAGTTGTCAATAAATATGATGTTGATTATATCTTTATGTCAGCAACCGCAATGGGTAAGGAACTAGCACCAAGGGTTGCTGGTAAAATTGATGCTGGATTTGCGCTTGATTGCACTGATTTAAAAGTTGAAGACGGGGAGATAATCGCCACAAGACCTGTATATGCGGGTAAAGCTTTTATTAAGGTCAAGATAAACTCGGAAAGAAAAATTTACACTTTGAGACCAAATGTCTTCACAGCTGGTGAAAGCGACGGGAAGCCGGCTGAGGTTGAAAGGTTTGAGGTCAATTTAACTGATGATGATTTTTCTGTCGTGGCTTTTGAGACGGTGGCTTCAACGAAAGGCAAGCTTGATGTGACCGAAGCAGATATAGTTGTTTCAGGTGGGCGGGGTTTGAAAGCACCTGAGAATTTCAAGATGATTGAAGAACTTGCAGAAATACTCGGTGGAGCAGTTGGGGCGTCAAGAGCTGTTGTTGATGCCGGATGGCGTCCGCACGACGAACAAGTTGGACAAACAGGTAAAACTGTATCTCCAAAACTTTATATCGCAATTGGAATATCGGGAGCAATTCAGCATCTTGCGGGGATGTCTTCTTCAAAAGTGATAGTTGCGATCAACAAAGATAAAGACGCCCCAATTTTCCAGGTTGCGGACTATGGTATCGCAGGGGACTTGTTTGAAGTTGTTCCAGCTTTGATTGAAGAATTAAAAAAAGTTTTAGGGAAGCAATAATTTTAAAATCAAGGAGGACTGATAAAAGTGAGGAAAATTCAAGTTGACATAGTTGGTTTATCTGCGACGCCGACTGGACCGAGTTCTTACGCTTTGATATTGAAAGAGGTTGGGGGTGATAGACGTCTTCCTATAATCATCGGCTCCTTTGAAGCCCAAGCTATCGCACTTGAGTTGGAGAACGTAAAACCACCAAGACCCTTGACACACGATTTGATAAAAAATATACTTGATGGGCTTGGCGTTTCAATGATTGAGGTCGTAGTGACGGATTTAAGAGATGGGACATTTTATGCGAAAATTTATCTTGAGCTAAATGGTTTAACTTACGAGATTGACTCAAGACCAAGCGATGCTATAGCGGTAGCGATAAGATGTGGCGCACCAATATATGTAAATGAAGAAGTCATGGAAGAAGCTGGATTTGCACCAGAAGAGGAAACCTCAGCTGAGGAAATAGAAGAGGAGGAAGAAAATCCAAGCTTATCTGACGAAGATATAACCGAACCCCCAGCGCCCAAGAGAACACCGAAACCAACTTCAAAAGAAGAAAAACTTGCTGAACTTCAAAGACAACTTGAAGAGGCAATAAAGAAAGAAGATTACGAACGAGCTGCTAAAATCCGCGATGAGATAAGAAGGTTGAAAATGGGCGATTAAATTGGTTAAAAATAAATTCGGAGAGAGCAATGAAGCGTTGTTTCATTTTTCTTCTCTCTTTTCTCATACTTTTATTAACACAAACTTTATCGCAATCAAATGAAAAAGTAAAGCAACTTATAGCCGATGGGGACGAGTTTTCAGAGAAGAAATTTGACAATTACAAAGCGCTTGAAAAGTATACAGAAGCTTATAAAATTGACCCGCAAAATTACGATGTCCTTTGGAAGTTAAGCAAGGTCTATGTTGACATCGGGGAGCATCTGCCCGCAAATACCAAAGAGGAAAAGAAAAAGCAACTTGAAATGTACGAAAAAGCGAGGGAGTTCGCTGAGCTTGCAATAAAGGTCAATCCAAATGGTTCAATGGGTTATACGCGCAGGGCAATAGCTCTTGGTAGAATTGCACTCTTCAAAGGGGTTTGGGAGTCAATTGACCTTGTAAAAGAAGTGAAAAAGGATTGTGAGAAAGCAATTCAACTTGATCCAAACAATAGCGTCGCATACTATGTCCTCGGCAGAACACACGCCAAATTATGTGAAAGACCTAAATTTGCTCGCAATCTCCTCGGACTTGGCTGGGCAAGTTATGAGGAAGCGATAAAAAATTACGAGAAGGCGATAAGCTTGAGACCGACATTTATAATGTATCGCCTTGACGCTGCGAAAGCTTATATTGAAGTCAAAAATTACGCAAAAGCGAAGGAACATTTGATGAAAATACCAGAACTTCCAACCGAAGATGAGGACGATCCTCAATTTAGAAAAGAGGCACAAGAACTCCTGGAAAAGATAAAAGACAAATAAAAAATGAAGCGACTTTTTCTCCCCATCCTTTTTATTTTCATCATCGGCTTTTCAAATTCACAGGAGATTGATTGTAAAGTCACCGTTAATTTCGAACAGCTCCCACCGCAAAACAAAGCTGACCTATCTGACTTCGCCGAAAAAATTCAACGATACATCAACAATTACAAATGGACGAATGTCGACCTCGGTGGTGAAAAAATTCAGTGCACTATGAACATTTTCTTTACCTCAGCAAGTGGCAACAATTATCAAGCTCAGATTTTCATCGGCTCACAAAGGAAAATTTATGACTCTGACAAAAGCACGGCAATTTTAAGGATACTTGACGATAAAGTTGATTTCGTCTACGACAAAAATGCACCTCTATATCACGATGAATTCCGTTTTGATCCACTTTTAAGTTTGATTGATTTCTATGTCTATATCATAATTGGCTACGATTTTGACACTTATGAACCTTTCGGTGGGACGGAATTTTTTGAGAAAGCTTTTAGAATTTGCACGAACGCTCAATCTTCAAAATTCTCAAGGGGATGGCAAAGGGTCGCATCTGGCTATAGCAGATATAATTTGATAAACGAACTTCTTGACCCGAAGTATTCCGACTTTAGAAAAGCAATGTACAATTATCACTACAATGGTCTTGACATAATGCAAAAACAACCCGATGAAGCAATAGCAACGATTGATTCCGTTATTGATGTTATGTTGAACATAAAAAACAACATCAATCAAACATCAACGCTTGTAAAACTTTTCTTTGACGCGAAATATCTTGAACTTGTGGAAATTTTCAGGAACGCAAAGAACAAAGAAACATACTTTAGAAAGTTAATTCTTGCCGACCCTTCACATCAGACAACTTATCTTGAGCATATGAAAGATTAAAAAGATGGAAACATTCAGGAGAAAAAGTTTTTGGCTTGAAACAGCTGGTGAATTTAAATCACAACCGGAATTAAAAGGACATCTAAAAGTTGACATCGCAATAATTGGTGGTGGTTTCACAGGACTTTCAACCGCGTATCACATTAAAAAAGCTCAACCGTCGCTTGATGTTGCCATAGTTGAATCACAAATCTGTGGATATGGAGCAAGCGGTAGAAACGCCGGCTTTGGAATGACGCTTTTCGGTTTAACCTTCAGCTTAACTGCTTTAAGATTTGGCAAGGATAAAGCCGTTCAAGCCCATCATTATATGGAGAAAGCAGTTGATTATTTAAGCGAATTCATCACAGAAAACAAAATTGATTGCGATTACGAAAGACCAGGATTTTTAAGGGTAGCAACATCAAAGCCCTATGTAAAAAGGATTAAACACGAAATAGACCTTGTGCGTTCACTTGGAATAGAGGGTATAGAATGGCTTTCACAGGAAGAAGTGAGAAGAGAGGTCAACAGTCCCCTTTATCTTGGCGCTTGGTGGGAACCAAGATGTGTTTTATTAAACCCAGCAAAACTTGCTTGGGGGATTAGAAATTTGAATCTTGAACTCGGTGTTAAAATTTTTGAGTTTTCCCCTGTTTTTGAAGCAAGAAAAGAAAATTCAAACTTTAAAATCAAAGCTGGAAAGGGTGAAATCACAGCGAAGAAAATTTTGTTCGCTACAAACGCCTTCTCACATCTTTTTCCCCAACTTAAACGAAAACAGGTTCCAGCTTTTACTTACATAGTTTTAACTGAACCGCTTGATGAAAAGTTTTTCAATGATGTTGGCTGGAAAAATAGACAAGGAATTGAAGACGCGCGAAACCTTGTCCATTATTATCGGCTCACGAAAGATAACCGCTTGCTTATGGGCGGTGGAGATGTCGGGGTAGCCTTTGGGAAGAATATGAACCTTGATGAAAATGAAAGAATTTTCAAGGAATTGAAAAACTATGTCAAAAAACTTTTCCCCGTCTTAAAAGATGTCAAATTCACACACCAATGGGGCGGTCCAGTCTCTGTCACAATTGATATGGCACCTGCGATCGGAAAAATAGGGAATGAAAATGCCTATTATAGCCTAGGCTGCGTCGGTCATGGCGTCTCACTTACAAACTTAAACGGTAAACTGCTTGCGGATTTACTCCTTGAAAGAAAAACTGACTTAACTGAAATTTTCTTCGTAAACAGAAAAACCATACCCTGGCCACCTGAACCATTACGCTTCGGGATAAGCCACTTGATACGTGGCTATATGCGACTTGAAGACAAAATACTTGACGCTTAATCTCGCCTTTCAAACAAAAAAATCTCTATCCCGAGAAATCTCTTTCTTGAATTTAAATTCATTAAACGCTTCAGATTCTCAAGAGCGATCCCTTCAACCTCCCACGGATGGGATGAAACAAACCATATCCTCTTGTAACCTCCGACGATAGAGAGAAAATATCTAATGTGTTTTTCAGCTTCTTCACCAGAAAGGTCTTGAAAACTGAAAGTTCTGACATCTGTTCTCTTGAAATAGTAGTAAAAGACATACTTGCTCGCAACTATTAAGTCATTTTCCTCTATTCTTTCCTCCACAAATTTCGCTACCTCTCGCCACTGTTCCTTGTTCGTCTTTGCATAATACCAAACGAGATTAACAACTGAGAGAACAAAGACTAAGACCAAAATGATATCTTTAAATTCCTTACGAACGAATTCAATCCCCATTGAAGCAAGCATATAAAAAGCAACCGACGACGGGATGGCGTATCTTGTGAAATAAAAAGGAGTTAAAAACTGGGAAAGAATAAATGGCAAAATTATCGGCGAAAGAAACCAAATCCAAAGCATGAAAATAAACTTTCTTCTTTCGGGATTAACCCTTTTGAAGTTCAAATGCAAGACAAAAATCAAAACGCCTAAAATAAAAAGCAAAATTGCCGAAGAAGAATATTCAATGATAAAACTTTTCAAAATCACATTTCCCGCTTCATCCCTTGGCATTGGGTAAGTGGCCCCAGAAAATTGGATCAATGTTTTCCCAATATCAACAAAGCTAGGCCTTGGTAGCCAGAAACCTTGAGAAACTATTTTCTTGGCTTGATTTAAAACCACGATTGCTCTCGGAATGTAAAAAAGCAAAGACAGAGAGAAGAAAAACGAAAATTTTTTAATTCTATTAGCGTAGCAAAGCAGAACGAAAACAATGTGAGAAAAAACGATGAAAAAAGAATAAATGTGAGTGTAAAGCATCAAAACAACGCTTAATGTGTAAAAGATGAAAAATTTCATTTCCCCCCTTTTCAACGCTTCAAGCAAGAAAAGATAAGATAGCGTTGAAATCATCAAAAAAAGTGAATATGCCCTTGCCTCCTGGGAGTAAAACACAAGAAAAGTTGAAATGCTTGTCAAAAGAGATGATAAAAGCGCAACTTCCCTATCAAAACTGGATAGAAGCTTGAAAACGATGAAAATTGTAGCGGAGCCGAAAATGACAGATGGAAAACGAACTGAGAACTCAGAATCGCCGAAAATTTTTATCCAAAAGTGAAGGATAAGATAATAAAGAGGTGGATTTGCGTCTGATTCAAGTTTTACAATCTCCAAAGTTTTCAGCTTCGCAATTTTCAGAGATGTCCCTTCGTCAAGCCATAAACTTTCCTCATCAAGTAGAAAGACCCTCAGGAAAATCCCAAGCGTAAATATGAGGATGAAAATTTTTGCCCTCACGATTTGGCAAGATTTTTAACTTCAGCCAAAATTTTTGCAACATCCATCTCATTGTTGTAAAGGTGGAATGAGACTCTGACAGCCATCAAATTTCCCTCTGTCACGGGTCGCACTCTGATTCTTCTTTCAGCAAGATGTGCAACTATTTTATCGTAGCTTAAATTTTTCATCTTGAAAGTTATCATCGCAGTTCTAAAGCTTTCATCGGCTGGGGATAAAACTTCAACCTCTGGAATTTTAAGTAGCTCTTGATAAAACGATTCCGCAAGTGCTCTGTTATGTTCCCAAATTCTTTCAATTCCGATTGCGTTGATGAAATCAAGCGCTGTCTCAAGCCCGAAAAACAAAGCTGGGTTTTGCGTCCCGTATTCAAATCTTTGCGCAGACGGTTGAAACTTGAGCTCATTTTTTTCTATGCTATAACCAGCATCTGAATAACCCCCAACTGTCAATGGTCTTACTACATCAAGAAGTTCTTTTTTAACATAAAGAATTCCAGTTCTCTTCGGTCCGATAAGCCACTTATGACCGCTTGTTGTGTAGAAATCGCAGTTATATTCCCTTAAATTTACAGGCATCATCCCCGGAGCTTGTGCTCCATCAAGGAAAACCCATATACCTTTATCTTTTGCAAACTTACATATCTCTTTCTCTGGAAGTCGCTGACCCGTTGTACATGTGACATGGCTTACGAAAATCAACCTCGTTTTTTTAGTCATCAACTTTTCAATCATTTCAAGATTTCCACGCCAGTTTGCTGTATCTGGCTCAAATGTCTTGAGAACAATACCATCTCTTTTAGCTCTGTTTAGAAGTGGTAAATTCCCAGCTACATGCTCATGTGTCGTCAAAATCACTTCATCCCCATTTTTAAGCGGTAAACCATTGACAATTATATTAATCCCTTCAGTCGCACAGCCAACGAATGCGATCTCTTCTTTATCACAGTTCAAAAAATTTGCAAACTTTTCTTTTATCTTCCACCATTTTTCAATATCGTGATTCGGCGTGGGGAACCTGTCAAGGTTATCCATCTCCTCTTTAACCCTTTGGCTCACAACATAAGGTGAAGAACCAAGTCCACCAGTGTTAAGATAAATGTAATCTTTCGGTATTGGAAACTGTCCCCTGACAAGTCGCCAAAACCTTGCATCAGATGGTTCAATTTGACTAAGCTCGCTCTTAAATTCGTCAAAACTTCGCTCGGTTTTAAATTTTAAATTAGGTGCAAGAAAACCAGCTGTCGTCAAAAAAGCAATTGATCTTAAAAATTCCTTTCGCCTCATTTTATCTTCAAATTAAGTTTTTAATCAACTTCCATCTCAACATAATTTACCAACTCCCCTATATTCTGAATCCAAGCGGTGATTTTATCCCCAGGCTTTATCGGTCCTACACCCTCAGGTGTTCCAGTTGAAATAACATCACCAGGATAAAGCGTTATATATTTGCTTATTGACTCAATTATTGTCGGAATATCAAAAATCATATTTCTTGTGTTTGAATTTTGGCGAAGTTCATCGTTGACCCAAAGTTTCAAATCAAGTTCAACGGGTGGTTGAATTTCATCAGCAGTCACAATCCAAGGTCCCATCGGTGCAAAATAATCAAAGCTTTTTGACCTAAACCACGGATATTTCAATTCTATATCTTTCCTCTGAAGGTCCCTTGCTGTGACATCAATCATGATCGTATATCCAACGATATAATTCCACGCATTTTCACGCCTGATTTTCTTTCCCCTTTTCCCTATGACAACGGCAAGTTCAATCTCGTGGTCAATCCTGCCAACCTCACTTGGAAGATAAATTGTCTCAAGATGACCAACGACAGAGGTGCTACTTTTTGCGAAAATTATCGGTTCCCCCTCAGGAGCTGATGAGCCAAACTCACGAGCATGCAACTCGTAATTTCTGCCCAAACAAATAAGCTTTGGAGGATACTCAACCGGAGCATTATATCTGAATGATTCCTTGACGAAAAGATATTCCATCAAATTGTGTTTATCAACGAAATCAACAACTCGCTTGAAAAGGTCTATGTTAAATAGTTGCTCCCTGAAAAGTTCGGTGACCGTTTTTATCTTTGGAAAATCATCAATTTTATTTTTTAACTTCTGGTAAAGTGGAAGAGCATCCGTTAGGTTTAAAATCCTCCCGCTTTCATCATAAATTAGCCCAATGAAACCTTCTCGTTCAGTCCGCAAAGATAAAACTTTCATTTGGTTCGCACTCGCCTTTGTTTTTAAAATCTCACTAATTTTAACAAACTTTTTAAACTTTATCAAGCAAACTTTCAAAATTTGACAATCTTGCACTATTTTTTTATTTTTGAAATAAAACTATAAAGACCAATTAAAAAATGTTCTTTGGGGTCAAGTTGATAAGCCAGATTTTAAACTTCGTTTTTTCATTTTTTCCGATAGCATCTTTGATGTATCTCGCCTATAAAATTTGGGAAAAGAAACGAACACAGTCAGGATTTTCCCATCTCCTCTTTGCTTTTCTTCTCACATTTATAGCACCATTCCAAACATTCCTGCTCGTCTTTTTCTTTGAATATCTATATGACTATGAAGCAAGCATAGCGACGATTGTCTTTTGGGTCGGATTAATTTTCGCGCTCTGGGGGACGAAAAAAATCGCCGAAAATATCTCATCAGGTTTGGAAGAAGAAATAAAAAGGGTCATAAAGTGGGTAGTTTTCATTTCTGTCCTTCTCGCCGTCGTTTATTATGTGCCGATCTATTTTAAATTGCAGAGGACATTGATCTGGAAAATTGGTGCCCTTTTTTACATTTTCAGCGGTATCGCGCTTTGGGGTCTTTTCACTTCAATTTCACACATCGCCAGTTTAGTGGAAGAATTAAAAAATGGTGCAAAAATTCTAAGAACTTTAAGTTTTTACCTGTTGATAGAACCGTTGATTTATTTGACGCTCGTCTCGTTTGAGGTCCTGCCATCTTGGCTTTTCAAAGCAAGATTTGTGATGTCGTTTATAAGCGTTTTGCTCGCAATTTTCATCGTTTCATTCACGCTAAATCTGTCAATAAAACATCTTCCAAAAATTATTGCAGGCATAGAGACATTTTATACAGGCAGAATAAAACCCTTATCCATTCGCAAGCTTAGGTCCCTTATCTTAATCTTACTCCCATTTATCGCTGTGCTTTTAATCTTACAAACAATCCTGATCAAAAACTACATAAAATATGAGGTGGAACGATATGCCCTGGAAAAATCAAAACTTTTGAAAACATTGGCAAATTCAATTGAATTTTCGCTTGAAAATAATTTCAAAATCCTTGAAGAGCTCTCCAACGATAAAGATATCATAGAGATTAACATCCCATCGCTTCAATCAAAATATGCAAGAGCTTTCCAGCGTTTCCCAAGTTACATTGGAAATGTCAGCAGAGTTGATGAAAAAGGAATTTTAAGATACACATTCCCACCGGATCCGAAAGCAATTGGAAGAGACATAAGCTATCAAGCACACATAAAAAAATTTTTAATTGAAAAGAAGCCGTTCGTAAGCGAGGTGTTCAGATCTGTCCAGGGGTATGATGCGGTGGCATTGGGTCAGCCGGTTTTTGATATCAGAGGCAATTTTAAAGGTAATGTCTCCTGCTTGATTGATGTCAAGAAGATGCTTGAGCACTTTTCAAAACTTGCTGGTGAAGGTCTGGATCAGTTTTATGTTTTCAACCTAAACAATCAAAAAATTCTTTACTCAAACGATTTAAGTTCAATCGGGCAAAACTTTTTTGAGGTCGCAAATAAATTTGTCAGGGCTGATATTAAAAAAGATGAATTAATTTCAAGCTTTGAAAATGAAACCGCCAATGGAAAGGCAATTGAAGGAAGACATAAGTGGCTTAGAAAAATCAAGTTCGCGCTTTCATTTGCAAAAATTGAATTGCTTAAAAATGATACCGAAACATGGGTTTTTGTCAATCTAATTGACGAGGTAACGGTACTTCGGAAAACATTTTATCATTTTCAACTTTATTATGTGCTTTTCTTCGCTTCAATTTTAATTTTCCTCTACCTTTATCTTACGAACATCAATTCAATAAGATATACCTTCAACCTTGAGGAGGAAATAAACAAACAGGCGGAGGAGATAATTCAATCCGAAAGGAAATACCGTGAGCTTGCTGAAAATCCGCTCGTTGGTCTCGCAATTTACGATGAGAACGGTTTCATATTTGTCAACAGGCGACTTTGTGAGATGTTTGGTTATGAGCCAGATGAATTTATGAATTTAACCCCAACTGATATAATCCATCCTGAGGATAAAGAGAAGTGGATTCAAAGAGCTATAGGTTTACTTCGCGGTGGGTATGCACCTGAAAAGGCAACTTACAGAGCTATAACAAAAAACGGCGATGTACTTTATCTGACTTGCTACTCAAAACGAATAATTCATCAACATAAGCCAGCGGTTCAAACTGTTATTTTTGACAGCACGAAGGAAAAACTACAAGAGGACATGTTAAAACACTTACAGAGGGTGGAATCAATAGGGACTTTCACGATGGGAATAGCGCATGATTTCAACAACATACTTCAAATTATAATTGCTTCAGCGCAGATGATTGATTTCAAAGTTTCAAGGGGGAATATAAAGCCGGAGGAGTTGAAGAAATACATAGACAATATAATTTCAATTTCAAACCGAGGTGCTGAACTTATAAAGCGACTTAAAATTTTCACACGAAAGGAAATCCCAGGTGCGGAAGTTTTAGACCTTGACCAAATGATATCTGAAACACTTAACATCATAAAAATGCCTCTGCCGGAGTTCATTGATATTGATGTTAAACTTAATGCCAAGGGTTCAAAAGTTTTTGCCTTAAAAACAGAGATTCAACAGGCGCTGTTAAACATAGTTTTAAACTCAAAGGATGCGATAATTGAGAAAATGAAAAAGGGTTTGTTAAACTCACAAGGTAAGATAATCGTTGAAACGAGAATAAGGGAAATTTCAACGGAAGAGGCAGAGGTATTCAAAGTCAAGCCAGGTAAATATGCCTGCGTAAGGGTCATTGACAATGGAATTGGGATGGATGAGAAGACAAAAGTGAGAGTTTTTGAGCCATTTTTCACGACAAAACAACCCGAAATTGGGACAGGTCTCGGGATGCCGACGGTTTTCGGAATCGTTGTATCGCACGGCGGTTTCATAACGCTTGATTCAAAACTTGGAGAAGGGACAACTGTTGAAATTTGCTTGCCCGTTTATGAAAAAGAAGCACCTAAATTAGAAACAGAAAAAACTAAAGTTGAGGAGCAAAAGAAAAATATAATGCTTATCTCGGAAAACAGAGAACTGAAAAATGAAGTCAGACGAGTTCTTGAAGGAATAGGGTTTGATGTTATCTTCGCCGATGATAGGGTTTCCGCATTTAAAATTTTAAGCGAGAATTCAGATAAAATTTCATTTGTCCTGATTGATTCAAAAACTCCGAGATTACATTTAAGAGAAGTCATAGCGGAGTTAAAAATCGTAAAGCCAGATATAAGGGTCGTTTTGCTCTACTCAACACCTGAGAGCGTCGGGTTGGAAAACATTGAAGTAATTGAAAATCCCGACGAGCTCATTAAAATTTTTTCTTCAATAAAGCCAACCTCATAGATATATGCCGAAAGTGTATGAGTTTGAAATTCCAAACTGTAAAAACTTCACCGGTTATAAACCTTGTTATCCTTATGTCAAGTGTCATGAGACGGGATGCGTTGACCCGAGACCATTTGGCGTCAAAATTCTCATCATAAACCTTGACGCTATGGGAAATGTCCTTTTGACGACTTCAATTTTACCAGCGATAAAGAGAAAATACCCTGAAAGTTCAATTTACTGGCTTACGCTCAAAAACACACATCGCTTACTTGACAACAACCCCTATCTTGATGAGGTTTTCACCTGGGACCCAGAGACATGGCTTATACTTGAAAATATGAAATTTGACATAGTGATGAATGTTGATAAATCAAGAAGATCGGCAAGTTTAACGATGAAATTAAACGCCGATAAAAAGCTCGGCTATGGGATGAACGAACACGGTCAGATTATACCATTGAATCAATCCGCATCTTACGATTATCGTCTTGGGCTGGATGATGAGTTAAAGTTCAAATTAAATCAAAAGACGAGACAGGAAATTTTGTGTGAGATGTTTGAGCTTGAATATAAAAGAGATGAGTATGTTCTTGTTCTGACGGATGAGGAGAGGAAATTTTCCGAGGAATATAAGAGTAGGGTTGGAATAAAAGAAGGGGAGCTTGTTGTTGGATTCAACACTGGCTGTTCTCCGCTTTATCCGAATAAAAAAATGACGATTGAACAACATGTTGAGTTGATAAAGCGGTTATCAAAATATGATGACATTAAGCTTGTCTTGCTTGGTGGTCCAGAAGATACGGAGAGGAATGAAGAAATTTTCAGGCGTTCAATTCAAATTGATGGCGTTGCTGGGAAATTAATTAACACTCCAACAACCGAAGGGATAAGGCGTGGGATTTGTTACGAGAACATTTGCGACATCGTGATAACTGGCGATTCTTACGGCATGCATCTTGCAATAGCGTTGAAGAAATTTACGATAGCTTGGTTTGGTTTAAGTTCTTGGACCGAAATAGACCTCTATGATAGAGGTGTCAAGTTAATCCCCGAGGGACTTGAATGTGCGCCTTGCTGGAAAAAGGTTTGTCCATACAACCTTGAATGTATTCAAATGATAGACCTTGACAGGATTGAGAAAATAGTTGTTGAGTACAAGGAAAAAATTTTTACGAGGATTTGATAAGTTTGACAAGTTTGGCAAAATTTATTAAATTTTTATCGGTTAAAAATTTCGGGACGTAGCGCAGCCTGGTTAGCGCGCTTGCTTGGGGTGCAAGAGGTCGCCGGTTCAAATCCGGCCGTCCCGACTAAACTTAAAAAGCACCTTAAAACGAAGAACGGAAAAACTCTCGCCAAAGCACCTCTTTCCGAAATTAGGGCATTTAAAAAAGCTAAATCAAGATATTATGAACCTAGTCATCGGTTCTCTAAAGAACATTTTTGAAGACGCTTTAATAGCAGCTTCAACTGATGAACCAGTTCTAATCCTCGGGGAAACAGGAACCGGTAAAGAGGTGCTTGCGAGATTTATCCACCAAAATTCAAATAGAAAGGACAAAATTTTCATCCCGATAAATTGTTCAGCCATTCCACCTAATTTACTTGAAAGCGAACTTTTCGGCTATAAAAAGGGCTCATTCACCGGGGCGGAAAAAGATAAAAAAGGAATACTTGAAGAAGCTGATGGTGGAACCGTATTTCTTGATGAAATTGGGGAACTACCGCTTGAATCCCAAGTAAAAATTTTAAGAGCAATTGAAGAAAGGGAAATAATTCCCATAGGCGACACAAAGCCCAAAAAAATTGATGTTCGTTTCATAGCTTCAACAAATGTTGATTTAAAAGCAAAAGTAGAAAGAGGAGAGTTCAGAAAGGACCTTTATTATCGTCTTTCCGTTTTTGTCTATAAACTTCCACCATTGAGGGATAGAATTTTTGACCTGCCTGAATTTGTCAATTATTTTATCAAATTGTCCGGAAAGAATTCAAAAATTGAAATGCCAGTAATGGAGTTATTTTTCTGCTATCCCTGGCCTGGAAACATCCGTGAGCTAAGAAGTGTCATAATATACGCGCTTGCGAAGTCAAACGGTAGCGATATAAAAATTGAACATCTCCCGGATTATTTGGTTCACTTCTGCAAGCATCCCGAAATTTTGCGGGGGAATAACGCAAAAGAAAAGCTTGAATGCTTTGAGGCATACTTGATCTCAGAGACGCTGAAAGAAAATCCCGACCCAAAAGAAGCTGCAAAGTTGCTTGGCATAAGCTTGCGAACTCTTTATAGAAAGTTGTCCAAATATAAAAATTTTTGAAAAAATCAAGAAAATTTTGGGGAAAAATCAATTTTTTCAAAATCAGGGCAATTTCACCTGCATTTTCTTGCCTTTAAATTCAAGTTTGCTTAAATTTAAACCAAACAAAATAAAAACCTCTAAGGAGTTAAGGAGAATGAAAAAAGGAATTCATCCGCCTTATAAAAAGGCGATAATAGCGTGCGTTTGTGGAAACACATTTGAGACAAGGTCAACCGTTGGCGGAGTTATCAAAGTTGAGATTTGCTCAAATTGTCATCCGTTCTTTACAGGGAAACAAAAACTTGTTGATTCTGCTGGTAGAGTTGAACGCTTTATGAAACGCTATGCGAAACACTATCAGGAGTCAAAAGGCGAATAGCCCTTTAGCAGTTTGGAAGGGATTATTAAAAAAGGGAGGGCGTTCGCCTTCCCTTTTTTGTTTCAATAAACAAAAATAAAAACAAAATCGGAGACAAACTAAAATGCTTGTGATCGTCAAAGAGGATTACGATGCAATGAGCAAAGAAGCAGCAAAAATTGTCGCTGACAGAATAAGAAGAAAGCCAAACCTTGTCCTTGGGCTCGCAACAGGTAGCACACCACTTGGACTTTACAAGGAACTTATTAGAATGCATCGCGAAGAGGGACTTGATTTCTCAAAGGTGGTCACATTCAACCTTGATGAGTATGTCGGTTTACCGCCTGAACACGACCAGAGTTATCACTACTTTATGTGGGAAAATTTCTTCAAACATATCAACATCAACCCTGCAAATGTCCATATTCCACAAGGGATGTTCGGCGATTTAAAAATAAGCCCGTATGAAACGGACCCAAAAGTTGAGGCTTATTGCCAATGGTATGAGGAACAGATAAAGAAGTTTGGAGGAATTGACTTGCAAATCCTTGGTATCGGAGCAAATGGACATATCGCTTTCAACGAACCAGGTTCATCGCTTGGTTCAAGAACAAGGATAAAAACATTGACTGAAAAAACAAGGCAGGACAACTCAAGATTCTTCAAAAGCATTGACGAAGTTCCAAAGTATGCTATTACCATGGGGATTGGAACAATTATGGAAGCAAAAGAGGTAATACTTCTTGCAAATGGTGAAAACAAAGCCGATGCTGTAAAAGCAGCGGTTGAAGGTCCAATAACAGCAATGTGCCCAGCTTCAATGCTACAAATGCACAGGAAGGCAATAATAATACTTGACAAAAAAGCAGCATCAAAATTGTCAGCTGAATTTATATATTACGGTTGAAAAACAAAATTTAACCCCACTATGAACATTTGCATCTTTGAGGATGAGAAATACAGGAAATTGCTTCCGCTCGTTTACTTCAGACCTGTGTATGAATTACGCTGTGGAATAATCCCAATCAAGGACAAAATCATAAGAAGTTTTTCAAACCCAAATGTAATTCTTCACGCAAGGGACTATCTGACGGAAGTTCTGAAAAGAGATTACCCAAATTATTATGTCAATGAGCTTCCTGCAAATATAAATCAAGTTCTGTTCATTAACGGTAGAGTTCTTGCCGACCCACACTTTGCGGATAAGTTTAAGTATAACGGGAAGGACATCGCTTATATCAAGGGAGATGATATCGTTGCTTTCTGGGCGAGCGGTGAAAATTTAGAAAAATTTAAAAATAAGTTTGGGACACCACTGGCAAAGTCTGATTTTGAGAATTATGAAAAGATTGAAATATCTGCGAAACTAATAAACTACCCCTGGGACATCATCAACAACAATGGCGAACAGATAGTCATTGACTTTAATATCTTAACCGATGGTAAAGCGAGAAGAGAGGGAAAAATTTACGAAGGCGTTCATCTTTTAAACGAACATTTCATCCACATTGAAGAGGGCGCGAAGATCAAACCTGGGGTTGTGCTTGATGCGGAAAACGGTCCAATTTACATTGGGAAAAATGTTAAAATTTTACCCAACGCGGTGATTGAAGGTCCGGCTTATGTTGGAGATGGGAGCTTGATAAAAGTATCGGCGAAAATTTACGAGAACACAAGCATCGGTCCTGTATGTAAGGTTGGAGGAGAGGTTGAAGCTTCAATAATACACGCTTTTTCAAATAAACAACACGAAGGTTTCATCGGGCACTCATATCTTGGGACATGGGTAAATATCGGGGCGGACACGAACAACAGCGATTTAAAAAATGATTATGGCAATGTCAAGGTTTATGTTGATGGTGAGCTTATTGATAGTGGATCAATGTTTGTTGGACTCATAATGGGAGACCATTCAAAAAGCGGTATAAATTTGATGTTTAATACTGGGACAGTCGTCGGAGTAAGTTGCAACATTTACGGCTCTGGCTTACCTCCAAAATTTGTTCCATCTTTTTCATGGGGTGGAGCTGAAGATGGATTCGTCACCTACCGAATTGATAAAGCGATTGAAGTTGCAAAAAGGGTTATGGCAAGGAGAAATGTCCAATTAACGGAAATTGATGAGAAACTTTTCAGAAAAATCTTTGAGTTGACCGAAGAGGAAAGAAGTAAGGCAGGGGTTAAATAACAAATAAGCCCGAGCATTAAGCTCGGGCTTTTATTTTTTTAATACATATCGCTCATTCCACCTGGAACTGCCGGGGTTTTTTCCTTTTCGGGCTTCTCAAACACAACCGCCTCTGTCGTCAACAACAGCGAAGCAACACTTGCAGCGTTTTCAAGCGCAACACGGACAACCTTCGTTGGGTCAATAACCCCTGATTCAAGTAGGTTCTCAAATTGCTCAGTTTGAGCATTGAAACCAAAGTCATCCTTGCCCTCCTTAACCTTTTGAACTATCACCGACGGCTCAAGACCAGCATTAGCAATTATCTGTCTTATCGGCTCTTCAAGCGCTCTCCTGACGATATCAATACCAACCGCCTGATCCTCATTTTCAGGTTTAAGCTCATCAAGTTTATGCATAACCCTAAGATATGCAACACCACCACCTGGGACAATTCCCTCTTCAACTGCTGCTTTTGTTGCATGTAAAGCATCTTCAACCCTTGCCTTCTTCTCCTTCATCTCAACTTCTGTAGCAGCACCAATCTTTAAAACAGCAACACCACCGCTCAACTTAGCAAGACGCTCTTGAAGTTTCTCTCTATCATAATCAGATGTCGTCTTCTCAATCTGAACCTTGATTTCATTTATACGACGCTTGATATCTTCCTTATTTCCGGCTCCCTCAACGATTGTTGTATTGTCCTTGTCAACAACAACCTTCTTGGCTTGACCAAGGTATGAGAGCTGAGCATTTTCAAGTTTGAACCCTTTCTCTTCAGAAATCACCGTCCCACCAGTCAGTATTGCGATATCTTCAAGCATTGCTTTCCTTCTTTCACCAAATCCTGGCGCTTTAACTGCACAACAACGCAAAGTCCCCCGGAGTTTATTTACAACGAGTGTAGCAAGTGCCTCACCCTCAACATCTTCAGCAATTACAAGCAAAGGTTTTCCAGATTGAGCCACCTTTTCAAGTATCGGGAGGAAATCTTTCAATGAGCTTATCTTCTTGTCATGGATCAAGATATACGGATTTTCAAGGACGCATTCCATTGTGTCAGGATTCGTCACGAAATATGGTGAAAGATAACCTCTATCAAATTGCATACCTTCCACAATCTCCATCGTCGTCTCCGTTCCCTTTGCCTCTTCAACAGTTATAACACCATCACGACCAACCTTATCCATAGCATCAGCGATCAACTGCCCAATTGACATATCATTGTTAGCAGAAATTGCCCCGACATAGGCAATTTGCTTCTTATCCTTGACCTCACGACTAATCTCCTTCAAGCCCTCAACAACTTTTTGTACAGCCATATCAATTCCACGCTTCAGGTCCATTGGGTTTCTCCCAGCCACGACATTCTTCAATCCTTCTTTAAATATTGCTTGAGCGAGAACGGTTGCCGTGGTTGTCCCATCACCAGCCACATCGCTCGTTTTTGAAGCAACTTCACGAATCAACTGTGCTCCCATGTTTTCAACCGGGTCCTCAAGCTCAATTTCCTTAGCAACCGTTACCCCATCCTTTGTCACAACAGGCGGTCCAAACTTTTTATCTATAATAACATTCCGCCCTTTTGGACCGAGTGTAACTTTTACTGCCTCCGAGAGCTTATCAACACCACGCTTTAAAGCTGCACGTGCATCAGCATTGAAAAGTATGTCTTTTGCTGCCATGGTTTTACCTCCCTTTCACTTTTGTTTTTAAATTTTCATTCAATGATTGCAAGTATATCGCTTTCCCTCATGATCAAGAACTCCTCACCGTCAATTGAAATCTCCGTTCCAGCGTATTTCCCATAAAGGACTTTGTCGCCAACTTTAACCTCCATCGGGATTTTCTTCCCATCATCAGTTATCCTACCCGGACCCACCGCAATAACCTCCCCCTGTTGTGGGCGCTCCTTCGCAGTGTCAGGTATCACAAGTCCGCTCTTCGTAACCTCTTCAGCAGGTAATGGCTTTACCACAACCCTATCTGAAAGAGGACGAATGTTAACTTTTGCCATAAAATTCACCTCCTAAGTTTTGTTTTACCTATTAGCACCCGGATTGAAAGAGTGCTAATCGCATAATTAAATATAATGCTTAAAACAATTTCTGTCAAGTGACAAAATGACTAATAAATACAAAAGCAAATTAAAATTCAATCAAAAAATAAGGTATGTGAAATTGAAAGTTTGAAAAAATGTCTTAAATCCTGACCTCGCCATCCAACAACTCCTTTAATGTCCTCTCTGAAAGCATCTGCTTTATCTGCTCACGAATAACACTCCAATTTTGATGGACGGAGCAAGGATTTTCATCCGAACAATTCGGCAATCCAAGAACGCATTTTTTAAATAATTCATCCCCTTCAAGTGCAAGGACAACATCAATTATCTTTAACTTATCAGGTGATTTTCTCAAGACGAAACCACCGTTTCTCCCACGTCTTGAATATATTATTTTTGACCTGACTAGCTTTTGAATCACTTTGGCGAGGAAATGTTTAGGTATTTTTAATTCCTTTGCTATTTCCTTCGTCGTGATATATTTTGAACTGTTAAGCGCGATGTAAAGGACCGCCCTTATCCCATACTCCGTTGTTTTGCTTAAAAGAGCAGGCACTTGTTGTTATACGAATCTTTTTTTGTTTTAAATTACAACAAAACAACAAAATTTGGAAATTTCAAGCGGAGTTTTTAAATTTGAAATGAAATTTCCTGGGGCCGTAGCTCAGTTGGGAGAGCGCCACAATGGCATTGTGGAGGTCACGGGTTCGAATCCCGTCGGCTCCACTACCTTTCAACTTAACACTTGAAAATTTTCCCGCCAAAAATTATCTTTTTAAAAAATAAAAAATCCCAAAGTAAAAATGCCAAGAGTCAGGTGGAAAATATACCCGGTTACGGAACATCTTCCAGACGAGATAAAGGAACTTGCAAAAGAAATTGAAAAAGACGGGGGAACTGTCCTAACAATATATCAAGAGCCATATGGCAAGAATTGGCAAATATTTGCGCTTCTACCACTTGAAAAGGTAAAACCAACCCCATTCCAAAGAGACCTTTCCTCATCTCATGTCAAACGTCTTCAAGAAGTGATTGAACAAGTCAAAAGATTCATTGACCCGATCGTTGCCGTAAGATACGCGGAGGGTGAATATTGGACGCCAAATGGCAACCATAGAAGGGAAGCCCTCCTACAACTTGGAGCTAAAGAAATACCTGCTATAATTATCCCAGACATGTCAGTCGCGTTTCACATCCTCTCGTTAAACACTGAAAAAGCGCATAACCTTAAAGAAAAAGCGCTTGAAGTGATCAGAATGTATAGGGGATTACTTGAAACGAATGGGAAAATTTCGGAAATGGAATATTCATTCCAATTTGAAGAAGCTTACTTTATAACGCTTGGTCTAATATACGAGAAACATTTGAAGTTCAGTGGTTCTGCTTATGTCCCGATACTTAAAAAGGTTGATAATTTCATTGACGCACCGTTGCCAGAAGCACTTTCAGTAAGAGAAAAAAGAGCGGAGCTTTTGAAAGAAGTTGATGATGTGATTGAACCGATAGTTCAAAGCTTGAGAGAAAGAGGGATTAACCATCCTTTCTTAAAGCAAGCGGTTGTTTCAAAAGTAAACCCAATAAAAAGGAAGAGAACTGCAACGATTGAATATGATGAACTCTTCAAACAAATGAGAAAATCACTTGAAAAACTTGATCCATCTTCAATAACGATGGAAGAGCTTATAGCTATTGCCTCCGAGATGAGCGGTTGGAGCGATTAATCACTTGTAAATTTTTTCAAACCCTTTGATATTTCTCTTAATCTTTTATCAACAAGGTAATTGACTGTGCCTGGTTCAAATTTTCCGTCTTTAAGTCGTTTGCCTGCTTTTACACCTGTTAAAATTTCAATGCCCTCGTCTATCGTTTCAACTGGATAAATGTGAAACAAACCTTTTTTAACTGCTTCAACGACATCATCCCTTAACATTAAATCATCAACATTTTTCTTCGGTATTATCACACCTTGTTCGCCTGTTAAACCTTTCGCCTTACACACATCAAAGAAACCTTCTATCTTCTCATTTACTCCACCTATTGGCTGAATGTCCCCTTTTTGATTAACTGAACCGGTAACCGCAATACCTTGTTTTATCGGCAAGCCCGAAAGAGCTGAAAGTAATGCGTAAAGCTCTGTTGAAGATGCGCTATCCCCATCAATTCCAGAATACGACTGCTCAAAACAAATACTCGCTGATAAAGTTAATGGTTTATCCTGCGCGTATTTCTCACGCAAATAACCAGCTAAGATTAAAACCCCCTTATCGTGAATTCTACCGCTTAAATTTGACTCCCTCTCAATGTTGATAATCCCAGCCCTGCCCATTGAAACGCTCGCAGTTATTCTAACGGGTCTACCAAATCTATAATCACCAATCTCATAAATTGTCAAACCATTAACTTGCCCAACCCTTTCACCGGTTACATCAACAAGTATAACACCCTTTGATATCATCTCTTTTATTTTATCCTCAATCATCTTCCTTCTTTCAAAACTTTCCTGAATCGCTTTCTGAACATGTGAAGGTTTAACTTGATTGCTTCCATCAACTCTCGCCCAGTAATCCGCCTCCCGTATTAAATCAGCTATAGTGCTAAACCTTGTGGTAATTTTATCCCTTCTGCCAGCTTGACGCACAGCAAATTCAACAACTTTACCAATTGCTTCCCTCTCAAATGGTCTCAAATTTTCATCCCTACAAATCTTCCTTATAAATTTCGCATATTGAATTATCGCTTCATCGTTCAAATCCATTTCAAAATCAAAATCCGCCTTTATCTTGAAAATCTTCTGAAAGTCCTCGTCATATTCATAAAGCAAATGATAAAGTTCAGGGTCTCCAAGCATTATAATTTTTGTATTTATCTCAATTGGTTCTGGCTTCAAAGAAATTGAACTTATCTGAAAGAAAACATCCATCGGCTGAATTTCAAGTTTTCTATACATAAGCGTTCTCTTAAGTGCTTTCCAAACACCTGGCTCACTTAACGCATCCCTTGCATTTAAAACGAGATAGCCACCGTCCGCCTTTAAAATTGAACCAGCTTTTATCTTTGTAAAATCAGTCCTCCAAAAACCTCGCGAATCATAAACCTTCTCTATCGTCCCGAATATATTTGAAAATGTCGGTGTAGTCTCAATTATAACAGGAACGCCTTCCTGTTCAGAGTTATCAAGTATGACATTAACACGATAAGGAAGAAATGGGTCAACTTCCTCTTTTTGTTCGGGGGAAAATGGCACTGACTTAACTTGTTCAGCTGTAGCTTTGAAAATATGTAGATTGTTCAAAATATGCTTGCGAACATCGTCAAGATATTCGTGGACTTTCGGTATTTTAAACTGCTCTTTTATCTCATCAATTATTCCATCAACAATTGACCTAACCGCCTCACGTTCAAGCTCTTCAAGTTCCCTTGAAAGCTCCCTTGCAAGTATCATCTCCTTTTTGAAAATTTCCTGCATCTGCGCCTGAAGCTCAAGATATTTGCGCTCTATCGCCTTGACTTCCTCCTCGGATATTTTACCCGACTTGGCAAGATTTACGAGCTGTTCAATTGGAACTGGCTTACCTTCAACTATCGGGACAATGCTAGGCTTTATGACATTTTCAACCTGCATGTTTATTATGGCGAATCTTTCCTTCTCAACTTTTTTCTGAAATTCCCTTAAAAGTTCCTGCTCCTTCCTCTGATATTTCTCAATAACTTTATTCCTTGCGTCAACATACTTTTCATCTTCAAGCGTCCTTGGGATTTTCTGCTTCAGATAAAAAATCATCGCTTCCATATTTCGCTTAAACATTATCGCCTGACCCCGGGGAAATTCAAGAAGTCGCGGCTCATCGGGATTTTTGAAGTTGTAAACATAACACCTATCCGGAGCCTGTGGCGCCTTGGGGGAAATTTGCTTCAAAATGTGTTTTATCGTCGTCATACGCCCTGTCCCCGTCAAACCACAAACAAAAACATTATAACCAGGAGCGAAAAGCTCCGTCCCCAGTTTCAGCGCCTTTAAAGCCCTATCCTGACCGATTATATCCTCAAGTGGCTCAATCTCATCGGTTGTTTCAAATTGTAATTTCTCAACTGGACATGACCATTTTAATTCATCGGGATTTAACTCTTTGAATTTGTGCTTATATTTTAATCGCTCCATTTTTCAGTGAAGGTTTGTTTGACTACAATTGAAATTTAACACTTACAGTGGAAAGAAAAAATTTCACTTCAAACTTGAATTGGATACGTCTCGGGGATACGAACGACCTTGCTTACCTTTTCACTTTTCAACAACTCAAAAATTTCACTGCGCTTAAGTAACTTTGGCTTATCCCTTTTAGCGTCAACTATACAAATGAAACCAAACGGTTCATCCGACTGATTTATAAATTGATGTGGGACATTTGAACCAATGTAAATTACATCCATAAAATTCATTTCATAAACATCATCACCAGCAACTGCCAAACCATTACCACGAACGCAGATCACGACATGCTCATGGCGATGTTTTTCAAGTGTAGAATATCCACCCGGGGCAATTTCAAAATATCTCACATGAAATTTTGTATTTTCCCCCGACTTCCCCACAATTACTCGTCTACTGACATTGAGCCAGGTGTTTCTTTCATCTTTATATTGTTTTACTTCAACTCCTTCCCAATTGAAATCACTGAACTTTAAAAATCTGACTTTGTTGCTCATTACGGGATCGTTTTTTGCAAAAAATATAATGAAATCGGCTTAAAAACAAAAAGGGCAGGACAATGCCTGCCCCATATTATATTACTTCTTCTGTTTTGCTTGCGCATATTGTTTTCTTAACATCTCCGCTTCGTGTTTTATCTCGGCAAGGTCTTTCTTCATCTCCGCCCACCCATACCAATGCTGATAATCCGGATTCATATGGAACGCACCTTGAAAACTTCTCATCCTGTGCTCAAGAAACATAACATAGAGCTTTTGCTCTATCGGATGACGAACCTCATAGAACCTCAACAAGTCGGTGTGAAGAGGATAATCTTTTGGACGCTCAAGTATTCCATCTCTATAAAGCGATTCAACGATCTCAATCGCCTCAGCCATAAGTTTATCTGATTCCTTTATAACTTGGTCTGCTTTTTCAAGTTGTTCCTTCGCAAAACTTGGGCTGTGACATTGGGAGCAAATTTTTATCATTCTATTTCTCTCCGCTTCCCATTCCTCCGCTGTCAATCTAACGACTTTCCCTGCTTCAATGACTTTAATCCTTTCTGTGAAATTCCCTTTCTCATCAAGGACGCCAAGTCCACGCATAATTGTGTTTCTCAACTTCGCCCATTCTGGGTCCTTTTCAGCAACTCTTAAAGCGAGGAAGCCCCAAGCTGTTTTAACTCCGTGGTCACCATTTGGCATATGGCATGTCTGACAAACGGGAGCTCTTGGTGTTGATGAATCAGCCTTATACGGTTCTTTATACCACTGACTCAATGGCTTGCTGAAATCCCAATTCTTCCCCTCCGTAAAATAAATTGTCCCATGCTTTGAAGTGCTCCACATCTCCCATTGCGGATGGTCAAATCCCATATGACAAGTCATGCACGCCTCGGGTTTTCTGGCTTCAACAGTTGAGAACTTATGCCTTGTATGACAAGCATCGCATTTCCCCTCATCACGCCCAATTCTATGGCAACCACCGCAACCCTTTTCCCCTTCAATTAAAACGCTTGGTTGATCCTTCGTCGTAGGCATAGCCATCATCGCAACCCAAGCCAGAGCATGCTTCCCTCTTTCAAACTCATTCACCTTGTCCTCATGACATTGTGCACAATTCCTCGGTGAAACAAGTCGCCTCACCCTTTTATCTTCACAACTACTCTTTGACTCGTGTATCTCCTTCACCGCCTCTTTGACAGGGATATGACAATCCGCACATGTGACACCAGCTTCATAATGCTTGCTCAACTTCCAATCCCTAATCGCACTCGCAGTTATACCCTTTGAAACATGGCAATCAATGCACTCCTGCGCTTGAGCGGTCTTCACCGCTTTTGAAACATCAGGATAAAAGACCACAAGAGAAATAACTATTAGAACAGGGACAAAAAGAAAAGCTAACAAATTAATGATATGCTTCATCAGTGTGCCCTTGATTTTGTTTTTAAGGCAGAAAAAATTTAATAAAAAAAGACAAAATCGTCAAATTTTATACGGCACTTTCAATTCCCCCAATTAAATTCAAATTAAGCTCGCAAAATTTTCCTCTTGAAATTCTCACTTGCCCGTCTTGGGTCATCCGCTTTCATAATCCCGGACACAACAGCAACACCATCAGCCCCGGCTTTCAAAACATCATCAACATTTTCAACCGTTATCCCACCGGAAGCAAAAACAGGGATACCTTCACCAAGAATTTCTTTTGCTTTCCCTATCATCTCAAGCGGGACTATCTCGCAGGAATCAACAGATGATGAAGGGAAAACTGAACAAAAGGAGATGTAATCCACAGCGTTTTCCCTTGCCCACTCAATTTTCCTGACATCATTGCCGCAGGTAACGCCGACAATTTTATCAAACCCAATTTTACTTTTAATCTCGGCAATTGACGCTTTCGGTATCTCGTAGCCATCAAGATGAACACCATCAGCATCTACCAATGCACAAAGCTCCAAATCATTAGCAATTAAAACTGGGACTTCCTTCTTATGCGCTACTTCAATTATTTTTCTGATAATCTCACAAAGCCTCTCAAACTCCAACTCCCATTCCTCTCTCTGCGCCCATATTTGAATCACATCAACACCTCCTTCAATCGCCCTCTCAACGATCTCAAGCACCTTCCCTTCACCTAATTTTTTAACCGAATTTATATCAACGACGAAGTAAAGACCGCCTTTGATTTTCATTTTTCACCTCCATCCTTTGTTAACAGCATTTATGTAAGCGCTCCAGTAAGGGTCTGCTTCTGGATAAAAAAACTCACTTCTAGTTCCATCCGGCTCTTCAATCCAAAATCCGTATGTTGCTTCCGTCAAATAGCCAACCTCGGCAGAGTTGATACCATTTTCCTCAAGAAGGTTGATAAGCTCCGTTACTTTTCCTTCCTTCACAGCGATTATCAATGTCCCTTCACTCAAAGAGATATATGGATCAATCTCAAAAAGTTGACAAATTTTTTCTGTTGTTTCAGAGATGGGAATTTTATCCCTGTAGATGTGAGCACCGCAACCGGAAGCAACAGCCAATTCATAAATCCCTCCCAAAACACCACCTTCTGTTGCATCGTGCATTGCGGATACACCTTCATCGCGGACACCGACCTTTACAGCGATCAATGCATCGTTTACAACTGAAAACTTTCTAAAATAACTTTGTGCCTCTTTTAAAAACCCAGAACCGAAATTTTTCTCTATCGTCTCGGGGAAAACACGCGCAAGTATTCCAGTGGTCGCAATTGCTGTGCCTTTGGTTATAACAATCCTATCACCTGGCCTAGCCATATTTGAAGCAAGATACTTATCAATATCACCAATTGAAATAAATGTCCCTCCTCCGACGATCGTGTAATCTATACCGAAAAATTTCCCTGTGTGCCCAGCAACAATCGCAATTCCGAGTTTCTCACATTCACGGTGGAAAGCATCCCAATAAATTTCAAATTCTTCCTTTGTTATCTGCGGTGGTAAATTGAAATCAAGCACAGCATACATCGGCGGGATACCACTCGTTGCAAGATCGGACGCAAGAAGATGAACCGTAAGCCAAGCTGAATCCTCAAACCCAAGCACAGGAATTATGGAAAGAGGGTCCGTCGTTAAAATCATAACCTGTCGTTCATTCACCTTTATCACCGCATTGTCACAACCATATGCTGGACCAACTAAGACTTCCTCTCTTCTTGCACCAAGTTTTGGATATATGACATTGTCAAAGAAAATCTTCCCGACCTTCCCAAATTTTGGAAAATCCACCTGCATCTTTCACTCAAATTTTTTATTTAAACTTAACACCAATGCCAAGAAAAGAACCTCCAAATGGAATTTTAACAAGCCCTTTTATCCCGAAAATCTTCGGAAAAACAGCACATCGCCAATCAAGAAATTCAAAATTTTTACCCTTTAGCGCATTGGATAATTCTCGTTTTATCTCAGGTAAAGAGTAAAACCTTGCATTGTAATAGTATGGATTTTTACCAAGTTTCACCTGAATTATCCTCCTTATCGTCGGCAAACTCCACTTGTTCATCAAACCAATAACTATACCTTTTCTCGCAACCCTTTCAGCTTCCCTGAAAACTTGTGAAAGGTCCTTCATATATTCAAGACAAGCGACATATAAAACGACATCAAAGGATTTATCTTCAAACGGTAAACTCTCAGCACTTGCGTTTACGAAATTGCCCTCTTTCCATAATTCTCTCGCAACGCTTAACATCACTGGTGAAATATCTGCACCGACTACTTTATACCCAAGTGAGTGAAGCCACCTCGTAAAATGCCCCGTCCCGCAACCCACCTCAAGCACTTCCCTTACATCATCTATTTGATCAATTAAAAACTTCAACAACTTTTTCTCTTGAATGTCTGCTTCCTTATACTTCCCCTCATAGAACGATTCATAAACTTTCGCTATCTCCGGGTTGAAATACCACGGTGTGAATTCTTTTCCCATAGAAAATTGACGATTTTGTTTTAACTTGGCAAATTAAGTTTCAACTTTGCTGTGTTTCCTCAACTGTCTGATTAAACTCTCAAAATCCTTCGGCAATTTCGCCTCAAACTCAACATATTCCTTTTTTCTGAAATGGAAGAAACCTAGCTTCAAAGCATGAAGCGTCAATCTGTTCATCAAAGGTCTCTCCGTCTCGTTTTCCTTAACTTTGTATTTCTTCTTTATCTCCGAGAGGAAAATTTCCTCTCTACCTCCATAAACCGAGTCAATGGCGAGAGGGTGCCCTATCGCTTTAAAATGAACCCGTATTTGATGCATCCTTCCAGTTAAAGGACGAACTTCAACAAGTGAATAATTTTCAAACTCTTCTAAAACACGATATTCAGTGATTGACCTTTTCCCATTTTCATAATCAACTTTCATCGTCCCGGGAACCTTTTCATTTTCAGACAAAGGCAAATCAATTCTGCCCTCTTTATTTCTCAAATGCCCGGTTATCAAAGCGAGATAAACTTTATTGACATCGTGTTCTTCAAATTTCTCGCTCAAATTTGCGTGCGCTTCTTCATTTTTGGCAAAACAAATAACACCGCTTGTCTCTTTATCAAGCCGATGTACAACAAAAATTTTCCCATATTTCTCGCTCAAAATATCGTAAAGATTTGGAATCGCTCTGCTAAACCTATCCGGGATGGTTAAAACGCCAGCTGGCTTGTTTAAAACAACGATATCCTCGTCTTCGTAGATTATTTCAATTTCGGGGGAAAATTCAGTTGTCTTCATTTTTTCCAGCATCAAAATTTTTGGCGAGATTTAAACTCAAAAATTAAAGGATAGATAAGCATTAAAACCTTCCCGAGTTGGAAGTACGCCAAGTTTTAAATTTGATTTTTTGGCTAAAACGAAAGCATCAATGGCACTTGCAAAATGATTTGAAATTACAAAGACAAGGGCAAACTTAGCATAGTATCTCATTGCGCGACTTTTAGTTCTAATGTCTTTATATCTTTGCCTTGACCCATCTGTATCCCACCACCAGAAAAATTTCTCCGGGTCATAAAGTTTATCGTAATTCCTATCCCTTCCCTTTCTTTGATTGAAATCATAAACGCTTCTGTAATTTTCAATATTTGCGAAGAAATCATCATCTTTCCCGGTCTTGTCAATCCCAGCGCGAGCAACCGCAAAATTTATAGCGTCTTCATTGAGCCATCTCCCATATTCATTTAGCCCAAAATAAACAAGCCAAAGCGAAACCTCCGAAGCAAGAAAATATCGCCCGATATCAAATCTTTTCAAATACGCCTGTCCAAGCCCTGGGAAAACAAGCGAAAGCCCAAAAGCAACAGCAGGGGATTTCTTATCTGAATTGAGCTTATCTAAATCTCCCGAAATGACAATGTCAAATGCCAGAAGTAATAAGATTAATTTTTTCATCGCAATAATTTTACCTTGATGTTATATGCCTTAATGCTTGTTTGACAAGCTCTTCAACGGTGAACTCTTTTTTCTCGTTTTCCCTTAACACGGTTCTTATCGCTTTTTCAGCGGACTGCCTTGAAAATCCAAGTGAAAGAAGCGCAAGCAAAGCCTCATTTCTGACTTCAACTTGATCGCTTGAAATGAATTCAAGTGGCTTTCCTGCAAATTCAATTTTAGCGATTTTATCGCGAAGTTCAACTATGACCCTTTCAGCTGTCTTTTTCCCGACACCTGGGATTGAGACAAGCGATGAGACATCACCGTGAATTATTGAATTCTTCAACTCCTCCACACTCATCCCCGACATTATCGTCTGCGCCATCTTCGGACCTATCCCCGAGACAGAGATCAACAACTTAAAAAAATCCCTCTCCTCAATACTTGAAAATCCATAAAGGTAAATTTCTTCTTCACGAACGATTAAATAAATGTAAAGTTTTACATTTGCTCCAACATCTCCAAGTTTTTCATAAACCGTCACAGGTATATTTACAAGGTAGTGAATTCCACCGACATCAACGACAACTTCAACTGGCGATTTACTTACAATTTTTCCTTCAAGCGCAAATATCACTTTTTCTTTCTTCTTGATTTTAAATCAATCTCACCCTCAGCTAGCTCGGGATGTGCTTTCAGAAATGCTTTCCAATCCCTAAATCTCGCTTTATTCGGGACAAAGGTCTTATTTACATGACAAATAGCAACTGCGAGAGCATCTGAGACATCGTAAAATTCGGGGAAATTCTTAAGTCCAAGAATTGCCTTCACCATAAATTGGACTTGTTCCTTTGTGGCGTTTCCCCTGCCAACGACCGCCTTTTTAATCTCACGGGGTGTATATTCAAAAACCGATATGCCGGAATTAACGGCCGAAAGTATAACAACACCGCGAACATGACCAATTTTATAAGCCGATTGAAAATTTTTCCCATAAAAAGCTGTCTCAATAGCAAGGTCCGTCGGGCGATGCTGATTTATTATCTGAACCAATTCATCATAAATTTTCTTCAAGCGAATATTAAAATGCTCTCTATCATCAACTTTTATCACGCCATAATCAACAGGGATAAGTTCAGTTCTATCAAGCTTTCCATCTTTCTCAAGAACCTTAATTATGCCATAGCCAGTGATGTTGCTTCCGGGGTCAACCCCAAGAATTATCATTGTTTAAAAATCACCTCTAAAATTTTTATCCGCCCATTTGCTTGCTGTATTCAGCAAGGACGCTGTCGTCAATTTCAAAATTAGCATACACATTTTGCACATCGTCGTGATCTTCAAGCGCCTCAAGGAGTTTCAATAAAAGTTGCGCATCTTTGCCTTCAACCTTAACGGTGGTCTTAGGTATCATCCTGACCTTTGCGTCATCAATTTTAATGTTGTTTTTCTCAAGCGCCTCACGAACCGCTTCAAGATTTTCCGGAGCCGTCAAAACTTCAAAAAATGTATCGTATGCCTTCAAATCCTCAGCACCAGCATCAAGTATTATAGCAAGTATGGTATCCTCGTCATATTCCTTTGGGATTTGAATGACACCTTTTCTTTCAAAAATCCAAGCAACGGAGCCAGCTTCCCCAAGGCTACCGTTGTGCCTGTTCAGGATATTTCTAATCTCAGCAACCGTTCTATTCTTATTATCCGTCGTTGACTCAATGTAGAGCGCAACCCCACCCGGACCATATCCCTCATACACAACTTCTTCATAAAACACCCCAGGAAGTTCACCCGTTCCTCTTTTAATCGCCCTTTCAATATTTTCCCAAGGCATGTTAGCTGCCTTTGCGTTTTGAATCGCAAGTCGTAATCTCGGGTTCGTATCAGGGTTACCACCACCTTGTTTTGCAGCAACAGTTATCTCCTTGATAAGTTTCGTGAAAATCTTTCCTTTTTTCGCATCAACAACTGCTTTCTTATGCCTTATTTGATGCCACTTTGAATGACCTGACATAAACTTACACCTCCCTTTTACTTTAAATCTTTAATTTTAAACTGGACAACAGGTTGACCATTCCAATTCCCCTCATCAAAACTGAAAACGATACTAACCTTATCAGCAACACCGACGCTCTGATAAAGTTCTCCAAGACCATAGCCAATGGCGTCAATTGTTATGCCGTCAACTTTAATTTTAAATTTTAAATGATTATTTCCAAAATTTTTCACATCAAATATCTTTGCCTCCGGCGATAGAAAAACCGGTTCATAATTTCCTGGACCAAATGGTTCAAATTTTTTCAGCAACATAAAATAATCAACTATTGAATTTGCTACTTCCCGTAAATCAACAACCGCATCTATAGTTACCTCTCTTACAAGCATATCCTCCGTGAGTTCATCATCAGCGAACTTATTTATAGCGATTTTAAATTCATCAAGTTTTTCTCTTTGCAAAACCATACCTGCAGCATGTTTATGCCCACCGAATTGCAAAAGTGTATTCTCGCAATGTCTCAATGCCCTATAAATATCAAATCCCGGTATGCTTCTTGCTGAACCTTTAAGCACACCGTCGGACGATGTCAAAAGGATCGCAGGTCTATGATACTTTTCAACTATCTTTGACGCTACTATTCCAATCACTCCTTGATGCCACTCCTCATTGAAAAGGACGAGGACTTTATCCTTTTTATGCAATTGGTAACTCTCAATAAATTCAACCGCTTCATCAAATGCCTTTCTATCAAGCGATTGCCTTCTTTCATTTTCCCTGTGAAGTTCATCAGCCCACTTTGAAGCGTCTTTATAATCACTGCTTATCAAAAACTCAACAGCCCTTGTTGCATCCCCAAGTCGCCCTACCGCATTTATCCTCGGTCCAATTACAAAACCAATATGCCAAGTGTTAATTTTTTTATTCCTTAATCCAGCTCTTTCAAGCAAAGCTAGAAAAGAGACGCGCGGATTTGATGAATTTAGGAGTTCAAGCCCATACTTGACAAGAATTCTATTCTCATCAACAAGCGGAACGACATCAGCTGCAGAAGCTATAGCGACATAATCAAGATACTGAATTGGGTTTATCTCAACATTTAATTTTTCACATATCGCTTGAACTAACTTGAACGCAACCCCACAGCCGGATAAATACTTGAACGGGTAATTACAAGTCGCCTTCAAAGGGTCAAGAACAGCATAAGCATTTGGAATTTTTTCCCCCGGTTCGTGATGGTCACAGATTATAACATCAATACCAAATTTTTTCGCATACTCTACCTCATTTATAGCAGTGATACCACAATCAACCGCTATCATAGTTGAAACACCTTTTTCCTTTGCCCTTTCAATTCCCCTTAGAGAAATCCCATAACCTTCTTTAAATCTATCCGGGATGTAAACCTCAACATCTGCTCCTAGCTCTTTCAAAAACAGATAAAGCATAGATGCCCCGGTTGTCCCATCAACATCGTAATCGCCGTAAACTAAAATTTTTTCTTTATTCAAAATCGCTTTGCTGATTCTATCAACCGCCTTTTCCATGTCCTCCATAAGAAAAGGGTCATAGAGATCATCCAAACTTGGATTAAAAAACTTTTCAAGTTTTTTCCTTGTGTCAATTCCCCTTGCCACAAGAACCTTTGCTATCGGGATTGGCAAACTTGCCTCGGTTGCCAAATTTTTGACTTTTTCAATGTCCTTAACTTCAATTATTCTCCATTTATTCCGCAAATCAATAACCCAATTTATTTTAAATTTGCTGGTGTGGGTCTGTAAGCCAAATTCTGTCTTTCCCGTTGTTCGGGAGAGGCAGTTATTTCTCTTTGCGACCCACCCGAGAGTCCTTCGCCTTTGGCGAAGCCGGGGCGGGCAACCCCGGCCCCGTTATCCAGGGGTCCTCTCCTATTTGGTCTTGCTCCATGAGGGGTTTGCCCTGCCCCCGATATCGCTATCGGGGCGGTGGGCTCTTACCCCACCTTTTCACCCTTACCCCAACCCAATGGGTTGAGGCGGTATCTTTTCTGTGGCACTTTCCATCTCCAGCGGTTATGACCACTGGATTTCCCGATTGCTCGGGACTCACCGCCCTGCGGAGTTTGGACTTTCCTCCCTCAAAATTATGAGGGCAACTGCCCGACCCACACCAGCTACAACTTCACACTCTCACCAGCTTCCTTATAAACATCATCTGAAATTAATATCCTGCCACACGCCTCACACCTGTAAATCTTGTTGTTCTGCCATATCTCAACTATCCTCTGCGACGGAACCCTCGCCCCACATCCACCACATGTACCACTATTCACAGGAACAACCGCTAAAACACCAACAGCTTGCCTTATCCTTTCATACTGATTTAAAAGAATCTTATCAACTTCTTTCGCAAACTTCTCCCTCACCTTCAAAAGATTCTTCTCCTCCTCCCTTATCTCTTTGTTAATCTCTTCAAGCTCTTCTTCCTTACTCTTAAGCTCTTCCTTCAATTCCTTCAAATCCTTCTCCAAAACCTTCACCTCATCTTCAACCTCACCTTGCTGTTTGATTAACTGAGCCCTTCGCTCACTTAATTCGTCAATCCTCTCATTTGCCTCACCTATCTGTTTCTGTAAAGAATCATATTCGCGATTTGATTTCACCTGGGTCAATTGCTTCTTCCATCGTTTAATATTTTCCTTAAGCATACTTATGTCAGAGTCAATGCTATCAATCCCCTCAATTATGTTCTTTAGTGTCTCCTTTGCTCGCCGTAGCTCCTCTTCAACCTCCTCAACTCTCTCATTTAACGAATCAATCTCTGAGGGCAAGTCACCTCTTTTGCTATTAATCTCATCAAGCTTTGAGTCAACAATTTGAAGTTTGTAAAGCGCCACAAGCTTTTTTTTCAACTCCACAACCTCTAATTAAGTTTTTATTTTTAGAATAAAAAAGTGCACCCCTAAAGAGTGCACCTTTTTAAATTTATCCAAATCAAATGCATAAATTTTGCCTATTTCCTGGCTCAACTCCCAAGTAAAATCACGCAACTTTTTTTAAAATATAAAAACTAAAACGCAAAAAAACAAATCATTTTCTTTTAACCCAAGCGCGTTGAAAATTCAGCCAACATACGCTCCAAATTCACATTTGAAAGCCCACCGTCTGTTGATATCCTCTGCTTAACGGGTGGATTCTCAAAATAATCACTTATCACATCCCGTATCCTTTCCTCATAACTTGAGGTCATCTCATTTACATAAAATATCCCAACCGGTATCCTATCTCCCCACTCAAGCGACTTCTCAATCACTTGAATCCACTTTTTCTCCAACTCCCCATCATCAAGATTATAAACATACGGGTCGTAACCCTCCTCCTCAAGTTTATAAATCCTTGGCATTGGCTTACCTGTCTTCGGGTCAACCCTATCCTTGCCCATATACCAGTCCTTCGTGTTTATATCATTGTAAGTTGGGCACGGCTGTAAAACATCAATAAACGAAAGCCCTTTGTGAAGTATCGCCTTCTTTATTATCTCTTTCAGGTGTTTCACATCATAAGAATACCCACGAGCAATAAAAGTGTAACCGGAGACAAGAGCCAAGGCAATCGGATTAACAGCATCGTTTATATTTGGCTTCGGGAGCGACTTTGTTTTCATCCCAAGTTTCAATGTTGGTGATGCTTGTCCCTTCGTCAAACCATAAACCGCATTATTATAAACGATGTAAGTTAAGTTAACATTTCTTCTTCCTGAACTCACAAAATGTCCAACGCCTATCCCAAGCCCATCTCCATCCCCTCCAACAATTATAACATTTAACTCCGGGTTAGCAAGACGTGCACCAATAGCAAAAGGAAGAGCTCTACCGTGCAATGTGTGTATCCCATAGACATTTACAAAATGTGGCGTCTTGCCAGAACAACCTATACCAGAGAAAATCACCGCTTTATGCCTTGGGACCCTAAGCTCAAATAAAGCCATCTGAACCGATTGAAGTATCCCAAAGTCACCGCATCCGGGACACCAATCGTTATGAACATCGGTCTTGTAATCGTTAAGTGTTAATTTTATTTCATCTATTTTAATCGCCATGGTTTAGCACCTGTATTTTGTTTGCTTTTTTGTCAAGAATTAACTTCAAAGCCAAATAAACCTCGCTCAAGGACATCGGTCTACCGTTATACTTCAAAACATAGTAATCAATATCGCGCAAAATCTCCCTTTTCAAAATCATACCGAACTGACCCATCTTATTCTGCTCAACATCAATCAAATACTTAGATGAACCAAGCATATCAATCACCAAATCCCTCGGAAATGGGTGCAACAACTTAACTTGAATGAATTTCAATTTGTATCCATCACCTTTCAACTTTTCCATCGCTTCAAGTATTGCTCCTTTTGTTGAGCCCCAACTTAAAACAACATACTCAGCATCCTCATCACCATAAATAACTGCCTTGTCATCGTTCGGAATTTCATTCAAAGCCACTTCTAATTTCTTCATCCTTTTGTCAACCATCATCGTTCTAACTTCATGGTCTTCCGTTATATGACCGAACTCATCGTGTTCATCGCCTGTGTTCCAAAAAACAGCATTCTCAACACCAAGTCGCGCTCTCGGCGAAATCCCCGTCTCGGTAAACTTGAACCTCTTGTAAACCCCATCATTAAATGACTCAACTAAATCACCTCTATCAATCACGATTTTTGAAATATCAAATTTCTTAACGGTCATAATCGCGTTTGCCATCGCTTTGTCAATCAAATGAATCACTGGCAGTTGATATCTTTCGGCGTAATTAAAGGTCTTGACCACATCATAAAAAATCTCCTCAATATCTCCTGAAGCATAAACTATCCTCGGAAACTCACCATGACCTGTATGAACGGCGAAAAGCAAGTCCTCCTGGCTGTGTCTTGTCGGAAGTCCTGTTGATGGTCCTCCTCTCTGATAAAGCGTGACAACAACTGGCACCTCATTCATCCCAGCCCAACCAAGCCCCTCTGCCATGAGTGAAAATCCTGGTCCTGAAGTAGCTGTTGAAGCTCTTACTCCAGCAAGTCCAGCGCCAATTGCCATAGTAATAGCCGAAATTTCATCCTCCGTCTGAACAACAACTATTGAACCCTTTCCCTCCCCATCAACCAAATCAAACACAGCGTTATCCTCAAGATAAACACTTTCATCCGAAGCGGGAGTTATCGGATAATATGTCTGAAATCTACATCCACCGGCAATTTTACCAAGAGCAGATGCTTGATAACCTTGAATTAATATGTAATCATCGTTTCTATCAACAGCTTCAAGTTTATAATTCGTCTGGACAAAATTTTTAAGCACATATTCATATACAAATCTTGCTGACTCAATGTTTAAATCAGCAACTTTTTTCTTCGCCTTGAAAACATACTTTATCGCTTCCTGAACGAACTTGAAATCATACTGAAGAAGAGCAAGAGAGATTGCAACAGCCATTACATTTATCATCACATCCATCCTTGCAATCTGAGGATTATTAAGCCGTTCCGCAAGCTCCTCCAAAAGCTTAGAATAAGAAACGCCATAAGTCAATATCCCATTTTGCTTGGCATAATTAACAACATCACCTACACTAAAACCCACACCTCGCTCAGAAAGAAACGCCTTTATTCTCTTATTAGCTGCTTTGTCAATCGTCGGGATTTTATCAATGCTGATATTTTCCTGATTCACATCATAAATTAAAACGCCACCTGAAACGACCTTGTGAATGTGTCTAAACAATGTCTCCGGGTCAAAAGTCACAAGGAAATCTATCTCATCAAGATGCGACAACACTGGTTTTGAATCAACCCTGACGACATAATTGCTATGCTCACCCTTTATGTTTGAATGATACTCCCTCTTCCCGTAAACATACAATCCACCATAAGCCACAGCCCTTGAAAATATATTTGCCCCCGAGTCAACCCCACTACCTTGGGGACCACCGATCATCCAAGATAATTGATCTATCTTCATTGAGATTTTTCCGATTTGTTTTTGAAAACAAGACAAAATTTGTCTACTTTTTCAGAAAATAAAACAAACTTAAAGTTCAAAATGTTTCAGCCTGTCGTCTGTCTAAATTTTACCCTGTCCTTAAACGGCTCTTCGCGATCGGAAAAATCAGGACGATAAAAATCCGGCGACTCCTCAAATTCTTGTATCCAACCGTTTTCAAAACCAAACTTATCAAGTAATTCAATCACCGCAGCATATTCGCTGAACATTATCCGCCTTGATATCAATGGATAGTTAAACGCCTTGTTCGTTGGATAATACTGTGCCATTACACTTAAAGTGACATCCGTTCCAAGTTCTTCAGCTATCCAACGAAGTGAATCTTCGCTTCCAGCAATATCATTGGGTAAAATTAAGTGCCTTATTATTAAACCTCGTTTCAAAATCCCATCCTCTATCAAAAGTTCTGACCCAACTTGCCTCCACATCTCTTTAATCGCAAGCCGTGAATACTTAACATAGTCCCTTACCTTTGAATATCTCCACGCATTCTCATTATTGCTATACTTTATATCTGGAAGGTAAATGTCAACTATACCGTCAAGAAGCTTCAAAACCTCAACAGAATCATAGGCGTTTGTATTGTAAACAAGAGGCAACCTCAATCCATTTTCAACTGCAATATAAAGCGCTTTCACAATCTGGGGGACAAAGTGCGTTGGTGAAACGAGCCCTATATTATGACAACCCATATCCTGAAGTTCAAGCATTATCTCAGCAAGCCGTTCTATTGTAACCTCATTTTTTATCTCAACTTTCCAATTCTGACTTATTTGATAATTTTGACAATAAACGCATCTTAAGTTGCAATTCCCAAAAAATATATTCCCAGCTCCATTAACACCAACGAGCAATGGCTCTTCACCAAAATGTGGAACATAAGCAGAAACGATCGGTTTATAGCCCGAATAACATCTTGCTATCTCACCATTTAATCTATTGACGCCACAATTATGCGGACATATATTACAACTCTCAAGCATTTTTTCAAGGATTTGAACCCGCCTTTTTAATTCGCCCGACTCATACAACTTAACATATGACGGGATGAACATATCTTTGCCGAAAAATTAGTTTTTAAATTTTTGCTAATCGCCTTGCATTGTTTATCGGCAAAAACTCCCGCATATTTTCAAGGATATACCCAATTTCATCCTTCAATTCAATATAATATCTCAATTCTGTTTCCCTTTGATTTAACTCGCTTTCGTCAACACTTCTCTTATCTCCGCCCTCAATTCTATAGCCCTGTTCTATCATCTCGTTGAAAAATTGTTTTCTCCCCGTCTTCAAGTTATCCACTTGAGACTGAGACCACCCTATCACATCTTGGAGAAGTTCATAAATCTCATAAACACTTGAAGCAGTCGGATTGCCAAGGAAAATCTTCAAAAGAAAATTGAACTTCTCAACCGAAATCCCGGGACCGCCAGCCGAATACAAAAGATAAACCCTTAAAAATTCCTCACGCCACTCTTCCTTCCAAAACTTATCCCTTAAAATCGCCTTCACAAAATCGCTCTCATTTCGGAAAACAACATCTACCATCTGCGAAATCTCCTTTGACGGTTTATATTCAAGGTTCAATAACCTGACATATCTTCTGAGGTTAACATTGCCCAACCTCACGCTGAAGTTCCTCACAACGGTTTCATCCCTCCTTTTTATTGTGATGTAAAAATTCGCTTGCAAATTTCTCCGCTCAAGTTCAGAAATTATATCCTCAACATCCTGAGCGGTCAAATCAATTTCATCAAGAATTTTTGAAAATATTGCTTTGTCAGAAACTTTCGGTGTGAATGCAGGAGCAAACAAAAGGTCAATCTCATAATCTTCCCCCATCGGGTCCTTCTCCACAATCTTTGGGAATTCCTCACTGAAAAATTTATCAATCTGATCAAGCGTGTATGAGTAATGCGTAAGGATATGATTTATTATCTGATCTGTGAGTTGCCTTGGCTTCGTGAGTTCAAGTGCTATCATCTCAATTATTTTTTCCTTCATTTTCACTCCGATGTTAATTTTAAATTGTTAAGTTCATAAATTACACTTAAAATCTCGCTTCTTACCTTTTCCCTGAATTTTTCGTCCTCAATTTTTCTTCCTTCTAAATCAAGGACATAGAAAGAGTCAACTATCCCATCAACACGGGTGGAAATTTTCGCAAAATATATGTTCAAGCCAAGTTCCGACATCTTCCTCGAGACCATATAGAGGAAACCGAGCGAGTCAGGAGCGAAAACATCAATTATTGTGAAATCCTTTGAATCCTCAAATTCAACCGCAATCTTAACATCCTTCCTCGTCCTTTCAATCTTGCGTTTCCACCTTCTCCTGTGTCTTACAAAAAGTTCATCAAGATTTATCTTTCCGTTGAAAAGATCGTTCAAATCATTTTCAATTTTCTTCATCTGTTCCTTTGAAAGCTCAGCTCCTGAAACATAGTCAAACACCCTGAACTTGTCAATTACTATCCCATCCCTACGCGTGAAGATTTTCGCATCAAATATATTTGCATCATTTACGGATAAAACACCACAAATGCTCGCCAAGACAAAAGGAGCATCCTTGGTTATAACGGTTATCTCGGTGTATCCATCTTTAATCTCAAAAATTACATCCACACTTTTCTCCCCTGCTTCGGAAATTTTCCTTATGTGATTTTCTATCTCTTCGCTCGTGAAAACGCTTGAATAAGAATCACCCTCAATCAAATTTTCAAAATGATTCTCAACAATTTCCCTTGATATCTTCCCTGACAACGATTCAATAACACTCCGAATTCTCTGACTCGCCATCTCCTCAATAAAATCACGGATTCCTTCAATGTCAAGATTTCTCTCAATTACCAACCTCGCCAATTGATAAAGCTCGTCAATTAATTGTGCCTTCCAGGTTGTCCAAACGCTCGGATTAACAGCGGAAAGGTCTGCGTAAGTTAAAATGTAAAGCAAATCAAGCTGTTCGGCGTTTTCAAAGTTTGATGCGAAAGAAAATAGGGTTTCTGGGTCGTTGAAGTTTCTGCGAAAAGCTGTTTGCTCAAACAAAAGGTGATTTTTAACAAGGAAACAGACATCTTCAACGGCATCAAAATTTATACGCCTTAAAAATGCACGAGCGATTTCAGCCCCGATCTTTGAATGCTCTTCAACCTTAACCGCTTTTCCGATATCGTGAAACAATATCGCAAGGTAAAGAACATCTTTCCTTCTCAAACCCCTAAAGATTTCACCGAGCGATGATTCGCTCCTTTTTAGCTCCTGAGCGTTTTTGATAGCCCTTAAAGTGTGCTCATCAACCGTAAAATAATGATAAACGCTATGCTGTGGCAAACAAGTTAACGCCCCAAATTCAGGTATGTATTTGCCAAGTATTCCAAGCTCATGCATCAATTCAAGCGTCTCCGCAACATAACCTTCGCAATTCAAAATATCTATGAAAATTTTATCAACCTCCCGATTGTTTGAAAAATCAAGATGATCAATTAATGCGATCATTTCTTGCTTTAACTCATCGCTAAAATCAACATTATCCCTGCACCTATAGAGTAAGGCATTGAAAACATCAACTGGTGTTAATTTTCTCTGTTCCGAATTTAATATCAGCCTTTTATCATCACGAATTGAAAAAACATCGTCTATCTTTTTGATTTTCTTATGTCCTTTAAGTCCGCTGTTCTCAATCTCCGAGATGAAAAATTTATTCAGCATATAAATTTCCCTTGCTCGCAGATAATAATCACGCATGAAAACTTCAACACTTTTTCGCCCGGCGTTTTCATCTGCATATCCAAACGAATTCGCAATTTTTTCCTGAATGTTAAAATCCAAAACATCTCCAGCTCCATTCAAATGAAGTTCAATTCGGGTCTTAAGCAAAAACTCAAACGCCTCAACTATAGATGAAAATTTCTGCCGATTTATCATCCCCTTGTGATACATCAACTCAAACATCTCTTTACAAGCTGAGCTCTCCCCAGGTAGAGTCCAGAAGTCGGGGTCGGTGCCTTTCAAAATCCAAAGTAAAGTATGAACATCCCTCAAACCACCAGCGCTCTTCTTAATGTTAGGCTCAAGAAGTTTTATCGTATTCCCATACTTTTCATGCCTTAAGCGGTTGCTATTTACAATCCATCTGACAAATGCCCCATTTTTATCGCTCAATGTTTTTTCCATTATCCGCCTTTTGAAATCTTCAAATAGATTCCTATCGCCACACACAAACCTTGACTCAAGCAACGATGCCCACGATTCAAAATCCGAGCCGAAAAGTTCAAGGCATTCATCAATTGTTCTGAAACTATGCCCGATATTTACATTGAGCCCCCAAATCTGTCGGAAAAATTTAACAGCTAAATCTTCCGTTTCTTCATTCTTTCCTTCAACAAGGAGCATCAAATCAATATCAGATCTTGGACAAAGCTCAATCCTTCCATATCCGCCAAGCGCAATCAAAGCAGAGGAGGGAATTTTTAAACCCTCGTAAATTGGTTTTATCATTGAGTCAAGCGTGAGCGTTAAAATCTTCGTGGTTTCAAAAGCGCTCTTTCCTTGCTTCTGTAAAAGTTCTATTTCATAAAAATCTATCTCCATGGGCTAAAACTTTGTCTTTTCCATACAACTGGCTAAATTATTACCAAAAACCTTTTTCTAAATATGCCAAAAGAAATTAAACTTTGCAAAATTACAGATGTAAAGAGGGCAAAATCTTTCAAAATAGAGGATTTTGAAATTGCTCTTGTAAATTTAAACTCAAATTTCTTTGCCATCTCAAATATCTGTCCACACCAACATACACGAATCGTCAACGGCTCGGAAGCAATAATTGAAGGTGAAAATATAATTTGCCCGATGCACGGTTGGACCTTTGAAATAAAAACTGGGAAACCAATCTATGGCTCGGGAAGATTGAAAACCTTTGAAGTCAACATCAAAAACAACGAAATATGGATAAAACTTGATGATGGACAGGATTGAATTGACACGGGAAATTAAAAGGAAAGCGATTGAAATAGGATTTTCAAAAGTTGGAATTGCAAAGGCACAGCAGTTGGAAAACGAAGCGATAAAACTTTCGCAATGGCTTGAGAGAGGATATGAAGCGGATATGAAATGGATGCGGGAAAGCTTTGAAAAACGAATTAATCCCGCGCTTGTCCTACCGGGCGCAAAATCAATTATAAGCGTCGCATTGAACTACTTCAAAAATCTCCCACAAGCACAGAAAGAAGAAGGAAAAATCTCAATCTACGCACTTGGAATTGACTATCACATCGTTTTAAAATCAAAGCTTGAAAAACTTCGCCAATTTATCCTCAAACTCGTCCCGGAAGCAAACGCAAAAGTTTATGTTGACACGGGACCCGTGATGGAAAAGGTCTGGGCTACAAAAGCCGGCATTGGTTGGATAGGAAAAAATTCAAACTTGATAACAAGGGAATTCGGCTCTTGGGTCTTCCTTGGCGAAATCATAACTGATATTGAACTTGAATATGATGAACCTATGAGTGATTTCTGTGGCAAATGCACAAGATGTATAATCGCATGCCCAACCGAAGCGATAGTTGAACCCTATGTCGTTGACTCAAACAAATGCATCTCATACTGGACAATTGAATATAAAGGAGATGAATTTCCAGATGACTTGGGAAGGAGGTTTAAAAATTTAATTTTCGGATGCGACATCTGTCAGGAGGTTTGCCCCTGGAATCTAAAATTTCAAAAGGAAACAGAGGTTGAGGAGTTTAAGCCATTTAGTTATAATCTGAATCCAAAATTAAGTGAACTCTCAAAGCTGACTGAAAAGCAGTTCAAATCAAATTACAAATTAAGTCCGATAAAAAGAGCGAAATTTCACGGCTTCATCAGAAATATAAAAAATGCGATAAAGAACATGGTTTTAATGAAAATTTCGGAGTTGGATTTTGACTGTGCAATTTTTGATCTTGATGGTGTAATAGCGGATACATTTCAATTTCATTTTAAATCGTGGAGGAAAATATGTGAAGAATTTGGAAGGGATTTAAGCGTTGATGAATTTAGAACCATCATTTTTGGAAGAAGAGGGGAGGAAAGCGCTAAAATTTTATTTGATGGGAAAATCAAAGACGAGGAAATAAAAAAGATAGGGGCAAGGGTTAACGAAATCTTCAGGGACATAGCCCGTGGTAAGTTAAAAAGCGTTGATGGTGCGATTGAAGTTGTGAAGATTTTAAAAGAAAACGGGATAAAAGTCGCCCTTGCCACATCTGCCCCAGATGAAAATGTTGAGTTGATTTTTGAAGAGCTCAATTTATATGGTTTGTTTGATATCGTTATCACTTCAAAAGATGTTCAACGGGGTAAGCCAGCTCCAGATATCTTCATTCTTCCAGCGAAAAGATTAAATTGTAGGGCGGAAAGATGCATCGTTTTTGAGGACTCAATTGCTGGTTTGATTTCAGCTAAAAACGCCGGGATGGTTGCAATTGGCGTTGAAACCACTTTGAGAAAAGATGAGTTATCAAATTATGCAGATTTTTCAATCAAAAATTTCTTTGAATTAATTGAAATTTTAAAACAAAGGACGCTTAAAAATGCAGGCGATTGAACACAGAAAGCTCATAATTATCGGTTCTGGACCTGCTGGTTTGACTGCTGCGATTTACGCAGCACGTGCTGACCTTGAACCGCTCGTTTTTGAGGGTTCTCAACCGGGGGGACAATTGATGCTCACAACAGAGGTTGAAAATTTCCCCGGGTTCCCGAAGGGTATTCAAGGACCTGAACTTATGCAACTTATGCGTGAACAAGCTGAAAGGTTCGGTGCAAAACTTGAGATGCTTGATGTCACCAAAGTTGATTTTTCTGTTAGACCGTTTAAAATTTGGGCTGATGAGGACCTCTACACTGCTGACGCTGTGATAATTGCAACTGGTGCATCAGCGAAATGGCTTGGGCTTGAATCAGAGCAAAAACTTCGCGGATATGGCGTCTCGGCTTGCGCAACTTGTGATGGTTTCTTTTTCAAAGATAAAGAAGTAGTCGTCGTTGGCGGTGGGGATACAGCAATGGAAGAAGCGCTTTTCCTGACAAGATATGCAAGCAAAGTCACAGTGGTACACCGAAGAGATAAGCTAAGAGCATCTAAAATTATGCAAGATAGGGCGATGAAAAACCCGAAGATAACCTTTATCTGGAACTCCGTGGTTGAAGATGTATACGATGTCACTCAGAAAAAAGTGACTGGTGTAAGATTAAGAAATGTCATAACCGGTGAAACGATAGATTACAAATGTGATGGTTTATTTGTAGCCATAGGGCATAAGCCAAACACCGAGATTTTCCAAGGGCAGATTGAAATGGACGAGCTCGGTTATATAATCACTAAACCTGGGACGACTCAAACGAGCGTTCCTGGGGTGTTTGCCGCTGGTGATGTTGCTGATAAGGTCTACCGGCAAGCTGTGACAGCTGCTGGGACTGGGTGTATGGCTGCTCTTGACGCCTCAAGATACCTTGAGGCGTTACACGATTAATAAAGGCGGGCTTATGCCCGCCTTTTCATTTGCTTGATTTAAAATTTTTCTTTATTTTGCCTCTGAAAAACCAAATTAAATCCCAAAATCAACCGTGAATTATCACGACTTTGACGACAGGGAAGAATTTGAAGAACAGCCAGAGAAGGAAAATCTTCAAGATAAAATCAAACAATACGAAGAATTCCTTAAGGAATCCGAGGGTGCCTATGTACACACAGAGATAGTAGAAGAGCTGATAGACCTTTACATGCTCTCTGGACAATATGAAAAAGCACTTTTCCATGTCCAAAAACTCATTGAGCTGTTCCCATACACAGTTGAATACTGGCTAAGACGAGGAATTATTTTAAACAATATGTCCGAATATGAAAAGGCGCTTTTATCATTTCACAAGGCATTGATGCTGAACCCAAACGAAGCTGACACCTGGGCGAATATGGCTATAACCTTTGAAAACCTTGACAAAACGGAAGAGGCGCTGGAATGTATAGACAGAGCCATTGAAATACAACCGATGAACACCGATTTCCTAAGGTTTAAAGCAGACCTGCTTGAAAAATCAGAAAACTACAATAAAGCGATTGAAACATTAAAAAAGCTTAGCGAAATTGAACCAAACGATAAAGAGACCTTCTTCAAACTTTCAATCTGTTATGAAAAAGTCGGAGATATTGACAGCCAAATTGAATCGCTTGAAAGATGCATTGAACTTGACCCTTATGATAGCCAAGTATGGTATAAAAAAGGCGTTGCGCTTGCAAAGAAAAATCAAATTGTAAAAGCTATTGAAAGCTTAGATATGGCTCTCGTCATAAAAGATGATCATACCGAGGCGCTTGAGAAAAAGGCTGAACTTTTATTAACTCTTGGCAGATATCCAGAAGCGATGGAGACATTTCGCCAGATATTGATATATCAACCCAACTCGGAACTCGCTCTTTTCTATCTTGGAAATATAAATGCGAAATTGGGTCAATATCGTGAAGCGATAAAATACTATAATCAAGCCCTTAAAATCAATCCAACCAATTATGTCACCTATTACGCTCGTGGGAATTGTTATGAAGCGCTTGGGAACTACAAAAAGGCACTCGCCGACTATACAACAGCTGTAAATTTCAATCCGAAAATACCCGAACTTTGGGAAGCAAAAGCAGATGTTGAATATGAAATTGGCCGTTTCAGCGAAGCACTTTCAAGCTATATGATGGCTCTGAAACTTGATGAGAGAAACCCAGAACTATGGGTTGGGGTAGGGCTTGTTTATTTTGAGCTCGGGAGATATCAAGAAGCTGCTCAATCATTCTTTAACGCAATTAGAATTAAACCCGACTTTGCAGACCCATACTATGAGATCGGACGCCTCTTTTTGATGGCGGATATGATTGATGAAGCGGGAAAATACTTCACAAAGGCATTTGAACTTGACGAGTCTAAAATAGATGACTTTGAGTACGAGTTCCCACGCTATAAAAGGTATCTCAAAAAGTGGGTGAAAAGGTAAAATAACCGCTTTAAAAATTTTGGGGCCATGGAAATCAACGCTGAAACAAAAATCGTCGGACTCATAGGGCATCCTATAACCCATTCGTTTTCCCCTTTAATTCATAACTTCGCTTTTGATATACTTGGGCTAAATTATAAATACCTCGTTTTTGATGTCTTGCCTGAAAATTTAAAAGACGCCATCAAAGGAATTGTATCACTTGGAATAAAAGGAATCAATGTTACAATACCGCACAAAGAAACAGTTTTACAAAACCTTGATGATGCTTCTTCAGAAGCACGAATTATCGGCGCAGTGAATACCATCGTGAATGACAATGGAATCTTGAAAGGATTCAACACGGATGTTTTCGGTTTCACCGAATCATTGAGGGAATTCAAGGACATGGTATCAAATACACCCGCATTTATTTTTGGCGCTGGTGGCTCAGCAAGAGCCGTGATATATTCGCTCATAACAAATTTTCAGCCGGAAAGGATTACAATAGCGAACAGAAATTTGTCAAGGGCTGAAAGCATAGCAAGATATTTCTCTCAAGTTCTCGGATATAAAAATTTTGAGGTCAAGGAGTTTTTCTTGCCTGAAATATCAGCTGATATAAAATCATCACGGCTTATTGTAAACACGACCCCAATTGGGATGTATCCGAACTCGGATGATATTCCAATTCAAAGCGACGATATATTTCACCCCGGGCAAATTGTCTACGACCTTGTTTATAACCCACCTTTTACGAGATTTTTAAAATTTGCGCAAGAAAAAGGAGCAACTGTAATAAGCGGAATTGACATGCTTATTCTTCAAGCAAGTAAATCATTTGAACTTTGGACCGGCAAGCAGATGCCTGTGGGAGAGGTTAAGAGGTTTTTAATTCAAAAATTAAAATCAAGGCGAAGAAAAAAATGACGCTTCAAGATAAATACGAACGCTTGAAAAAAATAATTGAAGAGATGGGCTCTATCGTAATTGGGTTCTCAGGTGGTGTGGATAGTACTCTTTTGTTAAAGGTTGCTCATGATATTTTAAAAGACAAAGTAATTGCTGTCATCGGAAAATCAGAAACATATCCAGAGGAAGAATTCAACGAGGCGATAAAGCTTGCAGAATTTATAGGTGTAAGGTATAAAATCGTCGCAACGGAAGAAACCGATAATTTAAAATTTGCTGAAAATCCCCCCGATAGATGCTACTATTGTAAAACCGAACTTTTCACAAAGCTAAAAGAAATCGCAAAAGCAGAGGGAATAAAATGGATAGCTGATGGGACTAATGCCGATGATGTCAAGGACTTCAGACCCGGCTTAAGGGCTGTCAGAGAAAATAATATCCGCTCACCACTTCTTGAAGCAGGTCTTACAAAAACCGAGATAAGAGAACTTTCACGCACCCTTGGACTCCCGACTTGGGACAAACCCTCTTTCGCTTGCCTTTCATCCAGATTCCCTTATGGAATGCCAATTGATAGGGAAAAACTTAAAAAGATAGACAAAGCAGAATCATTTCTGCGTAAACTTGGCTTAAAAGTGTTTAGAGTCAGATTGATTGACGAGAACACAGTCAGGATTGAAACCGGGAGAGAAGAATTTAAAAAATTTTTTGATGACGATTTCAGAATCAAAGTTGTAAGTGAATTAAAAAATCTTGGCTTCATTTACATTACGCTTGACCTTGAGGGATACAGAACTGGGAGCATGAATGAGGTTTTGAAAATTGAAGTTAAACAAAGCATACTTCAAACTTAAACGGAGGTGACAAAAATGGCGATTTATTTTCTCTTTGGGAAATACTCTCAAGAAGCGATGAAGGGAATGTCACCGCAACGAACAGAGGAAGCACACAAGCTTATTGAAAAGTTTGGCGGGAAAGTGAAAGAGATTTACGCTCTGCTTGGAGAGATTGACCTCGTGATAATAGCTGATTTCCCGGGAAATTCTGAAGCGATGAAGGCATCAATTTCCCTGTCAAAGCTTACAAACATTTCATTTAAAACTGCTCCAGCGGTGACAGTTGAAGAATTTGATAAAATGATTCAAGAGTTATGAAGATAATTTTTTTATTTCTCTTTCTTCTTCAGCCATCATTTTTAATGACACAGACATGCGATAGTGTCAGTATGGCGATTGAAATTGATACAGCTAAGAAAAAAATAAGCACTGGGGAAATTTTGCTCGGCGCAAGTGCAGCCATAGGTATACCGCTTACGATTGGGCTCGCGACGCTGAGCTTATCTCCACCGTCATACATTTTGTTTTTTAAAGATAAGAGACCGCATAACGGGATTGCCTTTGAAACGGCGATCGGCTACGGCGACACAACAAGATTTAGATTCTCCGATTTTAGAATAATTTTTCAATATGCTTACATTAAAAACTTCAAAAATAGATTGACACTTGCACTAAACAGGGATAAAACGCTTGGGAGATTTGGACGAAATAAAATTTTTGGATACGGCTTATCAATGGGATTCTGGGCTGGGACAAACTTCAAAAAAATGAATTTGATAGGAATTGAAGTTTCCATCTGGGTTGGGAACGCAATGAACATACCCTATATTTTTCTATTTCCACAACACCATTTATTTGTGAAGTTAAAGAGAGGATTTCTTTTAAACCCGATAGAACAAATAACCGAGATAAACATCGGGTTTTCATCCTCAATCACTCTGAAAAGATAAATTCACTCATACCTTAAAGATTCAACAGGGTCAACACTTGCTGCTTTCCAAGCTGGATAAACGCCGAAAATCATACCGACAAACGCACATATTAAAAAACCAATAACCACCCAATCATATGGAATTATCGGCTTAACCTTGAGTATAAATGCGAGAACATTTCCGCCTACTATTCCAAGAATTATTCCAATCATTCCGCCAAATTGACTTAAAAGGAAAGATTCAAGCAAGAACTGTGTCAAGATATTTCTTTTCGTTGCGCCCACAGCTTTCCTTATACCTATCTCGCGCGTCCTTTCAGTGACAGAGACAAGCATTATATTCATAATTCCAACGCCAGCTGCGACAAGTGCTATCATACTCACAACGAGCGCACCAACTTTAACCGCAAAGGTTAAATCATTGAACTGTTTTATTAGGGTTTCATTTGACTCAATCTCAAAATCATTTTCCTGACCAGGTGGAACTTTCCTTATTTTTCTCAAAAGAGCTACAATTTCTTCAACCGTTTCATTGTAAAGTTCTCGGCTCTTCGCCTTGACAAGTATAGTAAGGTTTCTATTCTTCCCGTAGAGGTTCAAAAAAGTTGAAAGAGGTATGATAACTATATTATCAAAACCACTACCGAATAATCCCCCCTTTTCTTTGAGGACGCCAACGACTTTAAAAGTATAACCATCAATTTTGACATCCTTACCAATTGGATCCACATTTGGGAAAAGTTTCTTTGTAACATTTGCACCAAGGACAACTATAAACCTTGAGAATTCAACATCATCTTCAAATATGGCTCTTCCATCTTGAACCACCCAATTATTCGTCGCAAAGCCCTCTGGTGTCTCACCGTAAACAAATACATTTGGATTCGTCTTAACATCCCTGAATTGAACTATCTTCGGTCCGCTCCACCCTTCAATTGCAACTGCTTCTGGAAGGGTTGCATTTTTAGCCACATATAACGCCTGCTCATAAGTTATATCCTTTCTGTTCCGGTATTTAGCCCAGTCTGCACCACCGATTATAACAGATGGGCGCTTTGTCACCTGAAATGTGTTCGTCCCCAAAAAACTCAGCGTCTCCTCCATACTATTTTGCAAAACCCTTATCCCAGTCATAACAACAATTATTGAAAAAACACCAACCACTACGCCAAGCAATGTTAAAAAGGTTCTCAACTTGTTCGCCTTGATTGAATCCCAAACCATATACAAACTCTCAACCAACTCAACCCAGAAAATTCTCAATTTATGATTTCGCATGTTGAATCCTTTTTGTTTTCACTCATACCTTAACGATTCAACGGGATCAACCTTTGAAGCTCTATAAGCTGGGATAAACCCAGCGATAATACCGACGAAGATAGAAATTAAAAGTGAAAGGAAAGCAACCCATAAAGGCAAGGATGTTGGGATTACTTGATCCACAACGAATCCAAGCAAAATCGCAAAGATTAAACCAATGACCCCACCAAAAAGACCTATTAAAATTGCTTCAATCAAAAATTGCATTAAAATCGCCCTACGTGTTGCACCGACCGCCTTTCTTATACCTATTTCTCTCGTTCTTTCCTTTACTGAAACAAACATAATGTTCATGATTCCGATGCCTCCAACTACCAAAGCCAAAATCGTTATCCCCAAACCCACAGCTCCTATGATTCCAACAGTTTGGTTATAAGCGTTTAAAAACAATTCTTGCCTATTAATTGAAAAATCATCTTCCTGCCATGGCTTAAGTTGTCTCAAAGTTCGCATTATTCCCCTAAGTTCTTCAATTGCATCTTCTATCTCGTTCATATCTCTGACTTTAACATTTATTGTCGTTCCAGCACGCCACGGGAAGATTCTAATAAATTGACCAATCGGAATGTAAATCCTATCATCAAGAGATGCTAAGCCGAGAAATTTTCCCTGCTTTTCAAGGACACCAACGACTCTAAAACTTCTCCCCGCAATTTTCAATTCCCTTCCAATTGGGTTTACATTCATGAAAAGCTTTTCAGCGATCTCTGCACCTATAACGCAAACTGGTCTCTCTGCTTTAACTTCAATCTCGCTCATAAATCTTCCCAATTCAACAGACACACCACTTGTATATATGAACTCATCAGTCGTCCCAACTACTACGGTATTTTTTAAGACATTGCCCCCGTATCTTACAGTCGCATCAAATGAAGAGATAGTTGGAGCAACAGCGACAGCATAAGTTGACCTTTCTTTTATATACTTGGCATAACTTATTTGGATTTCTCGCCTGTTCCTGTATTTCCACCAATCTTCACCCGTAAACCAAGGCCACTTCTGGATGTAAAGCACATCTGCTCCTATTGCAGATATACTTGTTTCAAAAGCTCTCCTCAAACCCTCAATTGCCATATTCATCAATGTAACGGAGACAATTCCAATTACAACACCAAGCGTTGTAAGCGAAGAACGAAGCTTATGGGCAAGAATTGATTGAAACGCTGATTTAAAGCTTTCTTTAAGTTGAAGTGTAAATCTCATCTCTCAGAGGATGTTTTTTATCCTTTTCGTTCAATTCTATCAATGACCCTTTCATCACTTTCAATCAATCCATCCCTTATCCTTATAATTCTGTGAGCATGCTTTGCAACATCTGGTTCATGTGTCACGATTATAATGGTATTTCCTTTTTTGTGAAGTTCATCAAACAGAGCAAGGATTTCAGCTCCTGTTTTAGTGTCCAGATTTCCTGTTGGTTCGTCCGCAAGGATAATTGATGGTTTATTTACCAAAGCCCGAGCAATTGCAACCCTTTGCCTTTGCCCTCCTGAAAGTTCATTCGGTTTATGATGCAATCTATCCCCAAGCCCAACCTGTTCAAGCGCCTCACGAGCAAGTTTTTTTCTCAGCTCCCCTGGAACACCAGCATAGATCAACGGCAATTCAACATTGTGCAAAGCATCAGCCCTGGGCAAAAGATTAAACATCTGAAAGACAAAACCAATCTCTTTGTTCCTTATCTTTGCAAGATCATTATCGCTTAACTCACTCACATTTACACCGTTCAAAAAATACCTACCCGATGTCGGCGTGTCAAGACAACCAATTATATTCATAAGCGTTGACTTTCCAGAACCAGACGGACCCATAATGGCAACATATTCCCCTTTCTCTATCTCAAGATTTATGCCTCTCAAAGCGTGAACTTTCTCAGCTCCAAGGTCATAAATCTTGACAATATTTTCTAGTTTAATTAAAGGCATTTCAATACCTCATTTAAATTTTGTTTTAACTATTTTTTCGCCTTCAAAATTTTAACCTTAACCCCGTCTTCAAGCTCCCTGTTTATCGCTTTGAAACTTCCAACAACTATCTCCTCATCGCCTTTCAACCCATCAACTATCTCAACATAAGTTTCTCCACTTATCCCACGTTTAACGGGAACCATCTTTGAAACTCCGTTTTCAACGATAAAAACGACTTCAACAATATCATCCTTTGAATTCTTTCCATTTTCAGAATCAGGATTCCGCTCGCCAGCCGACTTTTTCAAAGACCTAACCGTTACTGATTGAATCGGAACAGCAAGCACATTATACTTCTTTTCTGTTTCTATATCAGCTGTCACTGACATCCCTGGGCGCAAAGCCGTTTCCTTGTCAAGTATCTTTATTTTAACTTCAAAATTCACAACCTCCTCCTGTGTCCCCAATCCTTTCGTTTTCGCAGCGTTTGAAATCTCATAAACAACACCCTTAAATTTTCTCTCCGGAAAAGCATCAACGGAAAGTATCGCCGTATCTCCAATTGAAACATGAACAACATCAACCTCACTTATATCAACCCTTGCCTCCATCTTTGACAGATCAGCTACAACCATGATAACAGTTCCAGCCATTTGGCTTGTCCCAACGACCCTTTCTCCAACCTCAGCATTAAGTTGAGTCACGATGCCATCAATGGGCGAATAAATAACTGTCTTTGCGAGGTCCTCTTGCGCCTGTTTTAAAGAAGCCCTTGCTTGTTCAACAGCAGAGGATGTAGAAGCGTATTGCGCCTTTGCAACCGTATAAGCTGTCCTCGCTGCTTCATATTCAGCATCCGAAATCAACTTCTTAGCGTAAAGTTCCTCAGCCCGCTTGAACTCCGATTCCGCTTTTGAAAGATTTGCCTTGGCTATATCAAGCTGAGCTAAAGCAGATTTTAAATTCGCCTCCATCGCCTCTTTCCTCGCAACATAAAAATCCGGTTTGATCTTAACAAGTAATTGACCCTTTTTAACTTTTTGCCCAACCTTGACCGGCAATTCAACTATCTCACCGCTCACCTCAGCACTTATCTTCACCTCAACCTCCGGCTGGATTTTACCCGTCCCAGTCACAATTTGAGTTATATCTCTCCTTTGAACCCTCTCAACCTGAACCGCTACAACTTTTTCCCTACCACCACTTAAAATGCCTACAACTACCGACACAACGACGATAAGCCCCAAGAGAACAGCAAAAATTAAACGCCTTTTCCTTCGTTTATTATTGTTGTTAGCCATATTGCAATTTTTTTTTATTTTGAACTACGAGCTTGTAATCTCATCAAAATTAAAAATCAAATTCACCAAGCGCATATTGAAGTTGTGCTTTGGCAATTATGTAATCATAAACTGCGTTCACTTGCGCACTTATAGCGGAAGTATAATTAGCCGTCGCTATCAAAAGGTCAAGCAATGTCCCAGCCCCAATGTTATATTTTTCCTCAGCCGTTTTCAAATCAAGTTCAGCTGACTTGACCTGTCTTTGTGCAACTTCAAGTTGTTTCATCGCGGATTCAATGTCAAGTATCGCCTTTTTAACATCAGCAGTTATCTGCCTCTTTACCTGTTCAAGTTGAACCTCTGCATTTTTAACATTTATCTTCGCCTGCTGAACTTGTGTCTGTAACTGAAAACGGTCAAATATTGGGAAGCTTATATTTATCCCCCAACCAATTGAGCGATTGTTCGGCAATGTCTTAAACTCATTGCTGTTCAAATTAAAAACCGCCGAAGCTGAAACCGTCGGCATATAACCCGACATAGCAACAGTCACCCCAGACCTCGCAGAATTCAAATTTGAAATCGAACCCCTATAATCAGGTCTTCTATCAAGTGCAACCGCAATTAACTCATCAAGATTTTTTATCCTCTCCCTCAACGCGCTGAACTCCGTTGTGTCAATCTCAAGCTGGATTGAGGGATCTTCAAACTCATACTCATCCGTCGGTATCAACCCAAGATAAACAAGCAAATCCGCCTTCGCCTTATCATAATTTGCCTGCGTCCGTATCAATTGAAGCTCGTCATTTCCAACCTGAACCTCCTGCTTATAAACATCCGCAAGCGACACAGACCCAACACGATTTGCCTCCAATATCCTCTCAAGCTGTCTCTGACTCCTTTTCAAATTATCCTGCGCAACCTTCAACAGTTGTTTATTCCTCAAAACATTAAGATAAAGTTGTTGTGTCTGAAAAACCACCGTCTGCATCGTTCTCCTCAAATTGTAATCAGCGGAAAGATAACTTGACCTCGCCCTACTCAATGAAGCAAAATTTGCAAATCCATTGAAAAGCAAAATGCTCGTGCTGACACTCGTTGAAAAAGAATTCAATGTCTGCGATGTCCTGAAAGGAACTGTCCCAAGCCCAGGGATAAATGTCAAATCCGACTCCCTCCGTGTCCTGTTCCAGTTCCCGCTCAAATTCAAATTTGGAAGAAATACCCCATATGCCTGCAAAACGCTTGCAGATTGGGACTGAACAGAATACTCAGCTCGTTTTATCTCCGTATTGTTTTCCAAAGCTATTTTAACGCAATCATTAAGCGTCAAAACCTTCTTCCCCTGTGAGAACGAAATCCCGAAAAATAAAATCAAAAAGAAAAACAACCTACGCATACCTTTCACCTAAATTTATTTTTACAAAATTCACACATATTAGACGAAACAACGATATTTTTGTTACAATGCATTTATCAACCTTGCCTCTCACAGCAAAAATAAGAACAAGGAGTTAAAAACAAAAAACTTTCCTCCCCCTTAACTACGGAGGAGGATTAAGGTAGAGGTGAAAACTTTCCCTTACAGGGAGCTATTTGACCTGCCGAACGACACCACCATGTCCACCAACATTTAATCTAAAATAAAATCCGTTAATCCCGACTCTTGGTCCATTGGTCAACGCAACCTCATCTCCCATTCTCCAATCACCAGAAATTGGTGAAAAAACATACCCAACCCTAAAACCAAAAATCCAACCACCGTATCTTCTACCAATTTTGTATTCAATTCCAACCTCTGACTTCACAGAAAGCGACGAAAAAGAAGCGTCAAAAATTTTCTTTGGATTTGAAATTGCATCATTAAAATCTGCCCCTTTCATCTCAAAAATTTTCAAATTCAAACCGCCACCGCCAATCCCAACCATCGGATAAAATCTCAACCTTTCAACATCATAAATTATGTACCCCAAATTGAAAAAGCCATACCCACCCGATAAAACACATCTAAAATTTTCCTTATCCTTTTTCTGACCCAAAATTCCAAATCCCTCACCTCCAATTATAATTTTATTCAGCACACCATAACCACCACCGCCGATATTTAAAAATGAACTTTGGAACTGAGCACGATTATTATCACTTAAAACGCGGTTTAATTTATCCAAGTCCAAAAAACTAATCCCAAAACTAAAATAACCACCTCCACCGAAAAATTTACCTAACGAATTGTCTTGAGAATTTGAAAAAGAAACCACAACAAATAACAACAAGCTTGAAAATAAAAGATTTCGCATTTTTAATCCCACATTTTTTAGTTTTTAAAATTTTTCACCTTCAAACATCTTCTTTAGAACCGAGATATAATTTTCAAAAGCTTTTCTCCCCTTTGCGGTCAAAGAGATATATGTCTTCGGTTTCTTTCCCTCAAATGTCTTTCTAATTTTGACATATCCTGCCTCTTCAAGCTTGCTCAAGTGTGAGGACAGATTCCCATCCGAAAGACCAAGCAAATCCCTCAAGGCAATAAACTCAATCTCTCCACCTTCACCAAGCGTGTAAAGCGAAGCCATTATCTTTGTTCTCGTCGGCTGATGAATTATCTCATCAAGTTCACCCTTCATCTACCCCACCTCCTATTGATGTAAATTCCACCACCAACGAAAGCAAAAAGAGAAATTAAAGCCATAGCATAACTGAAATACTCACGAAGATATAGACCAACAAGAATTGACGAAACCGTAGCAAAAATTCCTATGAAAGCCATCTCCTTCCCAAGGAAAATTCCCATCAAAATGTAACCATACATCATAAAATTCAACCATAGAAGAGAAATCCCGATCCCACTTAACCCACTACTCTCTCTACTAATAATAAAAAACCAGATCAGCGAATAAATCACCAACGAAATCCAAACAATACCTAAATACATACCCTCTGGGAAATAAATCCTTTTTTCCTTTGTCATCTTGATTTGCCTTATCACTATCAAAGCTGTTCCAACCCATCCGATTCCAAAAAGCGAAAGCCATAACAAATTCCCTTCAACAAAACGATTCAAAACATAACCAAGTGATACAACAATCCCCCATAGAATAAGATAATCCCCTGTTCTTCTCCTTGCCAACATCTGTCTTGTCCTCCTGAACGCTTCCGTTATCTGAACAAGCGTCTCCCGTGCCTGGTCTAAATCTCGCTCCATTTTTCCCCCTCCATATTTTGTTTCACAAATTACTTTGTGTTGCAAAGTAAATATAATAAAATGAAACTTAAAAGTCAAGCTTAACCAACTTCTATTTCAAAAATTAAAACACCCCACACTTTGACAAATCATTTCAATCCCTTCTCTTGATAGAGGATGACTAAGATGGGAATGAATTTTAACACCCCCACTCTCCCGCAAGGGGAGAGGAAAACAAACTGAAAGGAATTTTCCTCCCCCTTGACGGGGGAGGACTAAGATGAGGGTGAAAAAATTAACATCACCTCTCACCCTAATCCTCTCCCATAAGTGGAGAGGGAAAGATAAAATGAAGCTTTTACTTTACCAACACCATCTTCTTCACATCAACAAACCTTCCCGCTTCAAGACGATAAATGTAAATCCCACTTGGAAGACCGCTTCCATCAAAATCTACTCTATATTTCCCAGGTTCAAACTCCTCATTAACAAGTTTCTTAACTTCACGACCAAGAATATCATAGACGATCAGCTTTACATTCACCCTTTCTGGCACTTCAAATTCAATTCTTGTGACCGGATTAAACGGATTGGGATAATTTTGTTTCAATGCAAATCTTTCAGGCAAACCCCAAAGCTCCTCAACATTGGTTACATAAGAGATAGCGACACCATAAACATCACCATTTGTAAAGAACACATCACCCTGATTCGTAAACCCCAAATTTACCCTGTTTGTGTAAGCATAAAATTTCCCATTCTCATACACCCCAATTCCACCGATTGGGACTTTACCAGCCAACTGGCGAAAGACAGCAAATTCGCTGTTTGTTGGATTTAAAGACAAATCAAAAAATCTCCCAAACACAAAACAAGAATCAGGGTTTGGACTAACTTTTGTAGTTGTGACTAAAACTTTATTCTCTCCAACAATTGCAAATGGCGACAGCCAGCCGTTTTCCGAAATTAAATAGCGTCCTTGCTGAATCGTTCCATCAGATTGAATTATCCTCGCATAAGTTTTCCAACCCGTTGATTCTTCATCAGGGAAAAAGCAAATAAATTTGCTCCCATCAAAAGTTACATATAGCGGGTTATCACTTGGTTCTTGGCTACCATCAATTAAGAAAGTTGAACCAATAGGTGAACCGTCTTGATTTAATAACTGTCCCCAAATCTCATTGTCATAAGAGCCCGTTTCCTTCACAAAAGCAACCAAATATCTTGAGCCCCCAAAAGCAAGTGAATATTCCCCCCGACATGGGATACTTGAAATTTGATTTGAGTTTTCCAAAAAGCCGTCAGGACGAATGAAATTGTAAATCAAATAATAACCCTGATTGGCGACATAAATTTCAGAGACGAGAAAATATTTGTTCAAATTTGGATTAAAATGTAATACACCGATTCCTGAAATATAAGAAGGTAGGGTGGGCTCAGAATACAAATCACTTAACGCAAATGTTTGTCCATCAATGAAGCGATACTTTAAACCTCCATTTTGCCCATCTGTCCAAACAACAAGAAAACGACTCCCATCAAAAGCAACTTGTGGAAGCCCTCTGTCAAAATCTTCCTTTAGCATGGAAGTTGTCCCTAAAACGATTGGATTAGTAATAAGCGAGTGATCGCTTTTTGAATGAAACTGCAAGACAATTTCAGCTACATTTCCCCTTTCCCTTCGCATCACTATGGCATATTTTTGAGCATCTTGGGCAAAGCCAGTTGCAAAAGTTGAATCCGGAGCGGTTTCAACTGGAAATTCAGTTCCGATTGTTTGAGATTGAGAAAGGTTAAAAAGCAGGAACATTAAAAAAATTTTGAAAAAGAGAAGGAAATTTGCTCTTGGTTTTAAATTTTCCTCACACATTAAATTTTCCTCCTTGGATTTAGTTTAACATTCCAAAGATAATACTTTTTCTTTAAACTCCAAAGGTTTGTGTAAAAATATTTCTGGTTTGAGTTCATACCAAAAATGAAACTTAAAAGTCAAGCTTAACCAAACACTTCTGAAGTTATGCAAAAGAGAGAGGCTTCTTAAGTTTCACGGTGTAAGAAAAGAGAACTTTGCATACTACCTCAAGGAGCTTGAGTTCAGGTATAATAACATAGAGAACTTAGATGATATGATGTATGTATGTTTGGTTGGAATAAAATGAGGAATTATCAAATCTTAAAAATTACCCAGCGGTGGGATTTTTGTTTATATTATCTTGAGACGTCTAAGGTATTCTAAGTGTTTTCTAATATCGTTCCAGATGATTTCTTTATCCTTTTCCCATTCTAAAAAGATCCGATCAAAGCCCTTACCTTGTCTTAAAATAGTATCTGGTTGCAAGTTTCTTTCTTTTCGGGAATCTAAAAGAAAATAGTAAGCGCAATGCGGGAAAATATATTTTATCTCGCTAGAAATCCGAGCATAAGTCAAAAACCCATGGGTGTTCATACTTTGTCCAACTTTAAGTTCGCAGATTATAAGCGGAATTATAATTTCTCCTCTTTTACCAATGTTCCTTATGTAAACCCCATTGCCAAGCTTTTCAGTGGCAAGGGTATCTTTGTAAAACACGATGTCCTGTTGCTGAAGCCCCAAAACTGGTCTCCAATTTCCTTCTTTATCTTTACCAAATGTAAAATCTTTTAAAATATTTACTTCTTTATCAACCTTAACATCAGAAAATTTCCTGTCGGAATATAATTTAGCTCTAAAAAATTTCAACACTCGATTAGTAAATTCTAGTTCAGTTGTCATAGTAAATTTCTAATATGTTAAACCTTTAAAATAAATAAGGCGAGGGAGCCCCGCAAAAAATAAACTTTAGAGTAAATTTTTCACTTTGCTCTCAAAGAGAATTGGATTTTCGTTTCCCTTTCTGAAAATCTCCCGTTTGTATTATCAAAAAAAAGCTCCGCGGGCAGGACTCGAACCTGCAACCCGCTGGTTAACAGCCAGCTGCTCTGCCAATTGAGCTACCGCGGAAAGTCATTATTAATATAATACCAAAATCAAAAAAAATCAAGTCACAAAGCCAAAAATCTTGACTTTTATCTCTCTTATCTTTATTATTTGAAAAAATCAAAAGCCAATTGTTAACAATGAAAAAATTTTTAAAGGAGGAAAACTTTAGAAGAACAAAAATCGTCTGCACACTTGGACCTGCAACTAACACGCTTGAAAAAATTATTGAGCTTATAAATGCTGGGATGGATATCGCAAGGTTGAACTTTTCACATGGCGATTACGATGACCATCTCAATTTCATAAATCTTGTCAGAAAAGCATCCGAAATCACAGGGAAACACATTTCAATACTTCAGGACTTACAAGGTCCGAAGATCAGGGTTGGGAGGTTAAAAAATGAACCGATAGAATTAAAAATCGGAGAACTAATTTATCTTGCATCCGAACAAGTTGAGGGGAACGGTCAAATCATACCGATTCAATATGAATACATCGCTGAGGACGTAAAACCTGGCGACACCATTTTACTTGACGATGGGTTGATTGAACTTAAAGTTATTGAAATTAAAAGCAGGAAAGTAAAGTGTGAGGTTGTTGATGGTGGGCTTTTAAAGTCACATAAAGGTGTCAATTTACCCGGTGTAAATGTTCGCATACCGTCACTGACAGAAAAAGATGTTCAAGATTTAAAATTCGGTATAGAAAACGGTGTTGACATGGTTGCATTATCCTTTGTGCGCAGGAAGAAAGATGTCCTTGATTTACTTTCAAAGATGGAAGAATTCGGGAAGACGCTACCTGTAATCGCTAAAATTGAACGGGTTGAAGCGATAAAGTCAATTGATGAGATCATTGATATATCCGACGGCATAATGATTGCAAGGGGTGATCTTGGGGTTGAACTTCCAACTGAGGATGTTCCGATTTTACAAAAGATGTTAATCAAGAAAGCAAACAAACTCGGCAAGCCAGTTATCACAGCAACGCAGATGTTAGAATCAATGGTTTCAAATCCGAGACCGACCCGAGCTGAAGCTACTGATGTAGCCAATGCTGTCCTTGACGGAACAGATGCAGTAATGTTAAGCAGTGAAACATCCATCGGTGAATTTCCGATTGAATCCGTTAAAATGATGGATAAAATCATAAGAACTGCTGAAACGCAGTATAAATTTTACGAGCCGATATTTGACCCGAACTTAAAGCTTAAAGATGAGGTTGACGCAATAGGTCGTGCAGCTTGTCTTCTTGCACAACAACTGAACGCTAAGGCAATAGTTACGATAACCCACACGGGAGCAACAGCAAAAGCAATCGCTAAATATAGACCATATGTTCCGATAATCGCACTGACGGATAGCGAAGAGGTTGTCAAAAGGCTAAATCTTGTCTGGGGTGTGATCAGCGTTAAGATAAAGGAAATTTCTGAAACAGATAAAACGATTGAAACAGCAAAGGAACAACTTAAGGAAAGCAAAATTTTGAATAAAGGTGACCTTGTTATAATGACTGCTGGGATACCGCTTTTCAAACGTGGCTCAACAAACATGATTGAGGTTGAAAAAATTTAAAACAAAAATTTCAAACCTTATGAGAGAAATTGCTGTCGTTCTTGTAAGTGGCGGGATGGACTCATGCGTTACAGCTGCGATCGCAAACTCACTTGGTTATGAACTCGCCTTTTTACACTTAAATTATGGACAAAGAACGGAAAAAAGAGAGCTGAAAGCATTTAACGATATAGCTGACTTTTACAATGTCAAAAGACGTCTAATCATCAACGTTGAACATTTAAAGTTAATCGGTGGATCAAGTTTAACGGATGAAAACATACCAGTTGAAAAAGCGGATTTAAAAAGGGTTGGAATCCCAACGAGCTATGTTCCGTTTAGAAACGCAAATATGCTTTCAATTGCCGTATCTTGGGCTGAGGTCTTGGGAGCAAGTAAAATTTTCATTGGAGCGGTTGAAGAGGACTCATCTGGATATCCGGATTGCAGAAAGGAATTCTATAATGCTTTTAATGAAGTGATTCGGCTTGGGACAAAGGCAGGAGTTGAGGGACATCCAATTCAAATAGTTACGCCAATAATTGATATGAAGAAGTGGGAAATAGTGAAGAAGGGCATTGAACTTGGTGCTCCGCTTCATCTTACATGGAGTTGTTATCAAAGAGAGGACATCGCTTGCGGTGTTTGTGATAGTTGTGCCCTTAGACTTCGCGGTTTTCAACTTGCCGGCGTTGACGACCCAATACCTTATGAAAAGAAACCAATTTACATTTAAAATGAAAAGGTCTGGGCTTTTCGCCCAGACCTTTAACATTGAAGCAGAACCTCCCCCCTGAGGTCCTCGCTTCAAAAATCAAGTTACAATTTCCACTTAAAATATAATAACCAATAAAGGAACATTTCATTGACAGAAATCACAAAAATGGGGGATGTCTGGCAAGATTTTTGATGAAAATTTAATCAAGATATTTGCGAAGGAATTGTCCAGTGTAGGAGTTAGGATTTTGAGCGATTTCTTCAGGCGTCCCAACCGCAACGACATATCCACCCAGGTCCCCAGCTTCAGGACCAAGGTCAATTATCCAATCAGCACACTTTATTACATCCATATTATGCTCAATCACTATAATTGAATGTCCAGCGTCAAGAAGCGAATCAAACGCCTTCAATAGCTTTGCGATATCGTCAAAATGCAACCCAGTTGTCGGCTCATCAAAGATAAATAAAGTATGTGGACTTGATTCCGATGCAAGTAAATGTGCAGAAAGCTTAATTCTCTGCGCTTCGCCCCCTGAAAGTGTGTTTGCAGGTTGTCCTAGTTTAATATAACCGAGACCAACAGATTCAAGAACCTTCAACCTATCAACGATTTTCCTATGTCCTTTGAAAAATTCTATTGCCTCCGTTACAGTCATATTTAAGACATCGCTTATATTCTTGCCTTTATATTCAACTTCAAGTATTTCCGACTTATATCTTTTCCCGTTGCACGATTCACAAGGAAGATAAATATCAGCGAGAAATTGCATTTCAATCTTAACAAAGCCATCCCCTTCACAGGTCTCACATCTTCCACCTGGTATATTAAATGAAAAATGACCCGGGGTATAACCTCTAACTTTTGCGAGATGAGTTGATGCGAAAAGCTCCCTTATGCCGTCAAACGCTTTTATATAAGTGACAGGATTAGACCTTGGGGTTTTACCTATTGGTGATTGATCAACCATCTCTACTGCATCAATCAATTCATAACCCTCAATCTTATCAAATTTCCCAATTTTACCTTCATAGGTCCCATATTTTATTTTCCTCAAGGCTGAATAAAGTATATCGTGCACAAGGGTGCTCTTCCCAGAACCGCTCACTCCAGTGACGCATACAAAAACATTCAATGGAAATTCAACATCAATATTTTTCAAATTATGTTCTCTCGCCCCACGAACTATAATTGAATTTCCTTTTTTGGGTTTCCTCCTCTTTTGAGGCACAGGGATTTTAAGCCGACCGCTGAGATATTTCCCTGTTAATGAATTTTCATCTTTCAAAATTCCCTCGTAACTGCCCTGAAAGACAATCTTCCCACCGTTTTCCCCAGCACCTGGACCAAGGTCAACGATGTGATCCGCTGATTCAATTATCTCTCTATCGTGTTCAACCACTATAACTGTATTTCCATTTTCCTTTAACGATTTCAAAATTTTAATCAATCTGTGTGTGTCTCTTGGGTGCAATCCAATGCTCGGCTCATCAAGTATATAAAGCGCACCGACAAGAGAAGATCCAAGCGCCGTGGCGAGGTTTATCCTTTGTGCTTCCCCACCAGAGAGAGTATTTGACAATCTATCAAGTGTTAAGTATCCAAGTCCAACCTCATAAAGATACTTCAACCTTTTATTTATCTCCGAAAGAATGCTTGCTGAAACCGTTTTTTCATAATCGGTGAGTTCAAGATTTTGAAAGAACTGATAAGCTTCCCCAATTGACATCTTAACTATATCGTAAATACTTTTACCTGCTATCTTGACATTCAACGCTTCTTTTCTTAGGCGTGAACCCCCGCACAAGTCGCAAGTCGTATAACCCCTATATCTTGAAAGCATAACCCTGTAATGAACTTTGTAAGAGTTCTCCTCAAGCAAGTTGAAAAAACCATTTATACCCTCAAATCCATCGTAACCATTCTTTATGATTTCAATTTGCTCAGGCGTTAAATCCTTAAACGGAATATCAACTGGGATTCCGACCTTTTTTGCAATACGCATCAAGTCCTTTTGAAACCAGGCGAATTTCTCACTCCTCCAAGGATGGATTGCACCCTCTTTTATACTTTTAGTTTTATCAGGAACGATGGCGTCCCAATCAATACCATAAGCTCTACCAAAACCTTGACACTTCGGACAAGCGCCATACGGATTGTTGAACGAAAACAACCTGGGCTCTGGCTCCTCATATTCAATACCACAATAAGCACACTCAAAATGTTCGCTAAATTTAAATGTCTCACCGCTATCTAAAACTTTTACAATCATATTACCCCTCCCCTCGTTGAAAGCCATCTCAACAGAATCAAACAATCTCGCCTCATCCATATCATGGCGCACAACTATTCTATCAACAAGAACGTAAATCTCTTTTCCTAATATTTTCCTCAAGTTTAGATTTTCATTTACATCAAGGAGCTCACCCTCAACATAGATTCTGTAAAAACCTTTCTCCTTTAGGGCTTCAATTTCTTCCTCCAATGTATGCCCTTTGTGTAATTGAAGCGGGAAAAGTATAAAAATTTTACCGCCTTCCGGGATTTGTTTTATCTTCTCAACGACGAAACCGGGTGAATCTTTTTGAACAAGATTACCACACTTTGAGCAATATGTTTTTCCTATTCTTGCAAAAAGAAGTCGGAGATAGTCATATATTTCTGTCATAGTTCCAACGGTTGAGCGCGGATTTTTCCCAGTCGTTTTTTGGTCTATCGCAATTGCCGGAGCGATCCCCTCAATCAAATCAACATCGGGTTTTTCCATCCTTTCAAGAAATTGCCTCGCATACGCAGATAAACTTTCAACATATCTTCTCTGCCCCTCAGCGTAAATGGTGTCAAATGCAAGCGATGACTTCCCCGAACCGCTTACGCCTGTGAATACGATCAGATTGTTTTTAGGAAGCTCAAGATTTATGTTTTTAAGGTTATGAACCCTTGCACCTTTTATGATTATCTTCCTTTCTGCGCTCATAGCGGATGCGAAGCTGTTTTAAATAAATCTCATTTTTGATAATTTAAAGGAAACGAAAAAACCAAGCAAATCGGGAAACAAGAAAATTTTAACGGCGTCTAAAGTTAAAAACAAAGTTTTGAAGCAATTGTGAAAATTCCAAACAAGGGACTTATAGTTATCGCTATTGCAATAGTTGTGGGTCTTTCAATCCCAAAGATAAAATCAATTTTTGCTGATAAGAAAACGCAAAAGGCAAACCCTGCGGTGATACCTGAATTAAATGTTAAAGGTTATATTGCAAAACCTCAAAAACTTGAGAATAAAATTTTCGTCACCGGGACTATACTCGCCAATGAAGAAATTGAAGTGAGAAGCGAGATTTCTGGGAAAATCGTCAAAATCTACTTCAACGAGGGGAGCAAAGTTAAAAAAGGTGATATACTTGTCAAAGTTGACGACTCTGAACTTCAAGCTGAGCTTTTAAAAACCCAGTATCAGAAAAAACTCGCTCAAGAGAAAGAATACAGACAAAGGATGCTCCTTGAAAAAGAAGCCATAAGCAAACAGGAATATGACATCGCTCTCACTGAACTTAATACGCTTGAGGCACAGATTCAACTTATAAAGGCAAGGATTGAAAAAACACAGATAAAAGCACCTTTTGATGGGGTAATTGGCTTAAGATATGTAAGCGAGGGAAGTTATATATCACCTGCTACAAAAATTTCAACGCTTCAAGATATTGACACATTAAAAATTGAATTTTCAATTCCGGAAAAATATGTCAAACTTATAAATGTCGGCGACAGGATAAATTTCAAAGTTCAGGGTTCGGATAAAAAATACAGCGCTGTAATATATGCAATTGACCCTAAAATAGACCCTTCAACAAGGACTTTGCAAGTTAGAGCTATATTCCCGAATAAAAATTACGAAATTTTGCCTGGGGCTTTTGCTGAGGTTGAGGTAATACTTGAGGAGATAACCAATGCGATTTTAATCCCTGCCGAAGCTCTAATCCCAAGCGTTGAGGGAAACAAAGTGTTCATCTGCAACAATGGTAAAGCTGTTGAAAGAAAAGTTGAAACAGGGGTAAGAACTGAAAGATTTATACAAGTTCTCTCCGGTGTTCAGCCCGGGGATACCGTCTTGACAACTGGATTATTACAGCTTAAATCCGGCTTCAAAGTTAAAGTCGTCTCAATTGAATAAAATTTAAATGGAGATAAAGCCATGGGTTTGTGGTCACTGAGCATAAGGCGACCGATTCTTTCTATAGTTATGTCGCTTACCATTTTAATTTTTGGGATAATTTCATACTTCTATCTTGGCGTTAGAGAATACCCTGCGGTTGACCCTCCCGTAGTTACAGTGACAACAACTTATCCTGGTGCTAATCCAGATATAATTGAATCGCAAATAACAGAACCGCTTGAGGAATCAATAAGCGGGATCGCTGGGATAAGAACGATGACCTCTGTAAGTAGTTATGGTAGAAGTACAATAAGAGTTGAGTTCACGGTTGACCAAGACCTTGAAGCTGCAGCAAACGATGTAAGAGATAGAGTTTCAAGGGCTATCCGCCTCCTACCGCCAGATGTTAACCCACCCATTGTTCAAAAAGCTGATGCGGACGCTTTCCCCATAATAGTTTTAACTGTTCAAAGCGATAAAAGAAGCTTACTTGAACTGACTGATATAGCGATAAATGTATTTAAAGAAAGATTGCAAACAATACCAGGCGTAAGCGAGGTAAGGATCTGGGGTGAGAAAAAATACTCAATGAGAATTTGGATGGACCCGGTCAAGCTTGCTGCTTATCATTTGACACCTCTTGATATAAGAAACGCCCTTGCAAGAGAAAACATTGAACTTCCATCCGGGAGAATTGAAGGAAAGACAACTGAATTAACGATTAGAACGATAGGACGTCTTCAAACACCTGAAGATTTTAACAACTTGATAATAAAGGAAAGTGAGGGTAAAATAATAAGATTAAGAGATGTCGGATATGCTGAACTTGCACCTGAAAATATAAGAACGATAATGAAGGGGAAAGGCGGGATCCCACAAGTTGGTGTTGCCATTATCCCACAACCAGGGGCTAATCACATAAACATAGCTAATGAATTTTATAGAAGAGTTGAGCAACTTAAAAAAGAGATTCCACCAGATATACAGCTTGGGATTGGGTTTGACACGACAAAGTATATAAGGCAATCCGTAAATGAAGTAAGGGAAACGATATTAATTGCATTTGGTCTTGTCGTTGTCGTCATATTTTTCTTTCTTAGAGAATGGAGGGTAATGCTTATACCGATACTTGCTATCCCTGTTTCATTAATCGGGGCATTTTTCGTGATGTATATTGCTGGATTTTCAATAAATGTTTTAACATTGCTCGGTCTTGTTCTCGCAATTGGTATGGTCGTTGACGATGCTATCGTCGTCCTTGAAAACATTTATTCAAAAATTGAAAGGGGCTTTAATCCTTACGAGGCTGGAATCAGAGGAACAAAGGAGATATTCTTCGCCGTCATCGCCACAACGATAGCACTTGTTGCTGTTTTTATGCCAGTCATATTTATACAGGGTTTCACTGGGAAATTGTTCCGCGAATTTGGCGTTGTAATTGCCAGTTCTGTTGTAATTTCATCTTTCGTTGCACTTACGCTTACACCTATGTTAAGCGTGAAGTTTATGAGTAAAAGAGGACACTCAAAATTTTATTACAAGACAGAGCCGTTTTTTAATAAGCTAATGAACTCCTACCGTCGCTCTCTTGATAAATTTATGGAGAAAAGGTGGTTTGCATTTGTAATAATTGGGATGTCAGCGCTTGCGATTGTAATTTTCGGGACGAGTTTACCTTCCGAGCTTTCCCCGCTTGAAGATAGAGGGATGCTCACAATTAACGCAACCGCGCCGGAAGGAACCTCATATTATCAGATGTCAAAATATATGGATGAGATTCTCAATCTTGTTGAATCAAATGTCCCGGAGGCAGAGGCAATTTTCGCTATCACTTCACCTACCTTTCGTGAAACCGGTTCAAACACTGGGTTCATAAGAATCAGGTTGAGTGAAAGAGATAAAAGAGAAAGAAGCCAACAGCAAATCGCAAATGAGCTTTCAGCAAAACTAAGACAACTTACTGGAGTAATAGCTTATGTCTCACAAGACCTGAGCATAGGAGTTGCACGGCGTGGTCTACCTGTGCAATTTGTTATTCAAGCACCTAACTTTGAGAAATTGAAACAAGTTCTGCCCAAATTTATTGATGAAGCAAGTAAACGACCGGAGTTCACAATCGTTGATGTTAATTTGAAATTCAATAAACCCGAACTAAAAGTTAAAGTTAATCGGGAACGAGCTAAAGCCCTTGGTGTTTCCGTTGCAGATGTAGCTCAAACATTACAACTTGCATACAGCGAACAACGTCTCGGTTTCTTCACAATCGGCTCAAAACAATATCAAGTCATCGGCTCAATTATAAGAGAGAACGCTGAAAAACCAGCTGATTTAAAATCAATCTATGTCAGAAATAACAAGGGCGAATTGATCCAGCTTGACAATTTAATCACTCTTGAAGAAGATGTGAATCCACCTCAACTTTACAGATTCAACAGATATATTTCCGCAACTGTTTCAGCTGGTCTTGCCCCAGGGAAAACAATTGGCGATGGTATCAAAGCGATGAATGAAATAGCGGAAAAAGTTCTTGACGAAACCTTCTCAACCGATTTAAGTGGTCCATCAAGAGATTATGCAGAAAGCTCGTCAAGTTTGGCTTTCGTTATGCTTTTGGCTTTGATTTTGACATATCTTGTTCTGTCCGCTCAATTTGAAAGCTTCCTTGACCCGTTTATCATAATGTTCACCGTTCCGCTTGCCATTGCTGGCGCTTTGTTTTCACTGTGGTATTTCAACCAGACGATCAACATCTTTAGTCAGATCGGACAGATAATGCTTGTCGGGCTTGTAACTAAAAATGGAATTCTAATAGTTGAGTTCGCAAATCAAAGAAAAGCAATGGGGCTATCAAAAATAGAAGCGGTGAAAGACGCAGCTGCTCAAAGGTTTCGCCCAATTCTTATGACAAGTTTAACGACAATTTTAGCTTTTGTTCCCGTAGCACTTGCCCTCGGTGCAGGAGCGGAAAGCAGAAAGTCAATGGGTATAGCTGTCATTGGTGGGTTGCTCTTCTCAACTATTTTAACGCTTTATGTCATACCTGCGATTTATTCATACCTCTCAAGCGAGAGAAAACAAATTGAAATTCCAATTGAAGAGCAACCAACTGAAATTGAACTTGCAAAAAACAACGAAATAATCGAAACGAAGCATATCACAAAATAAAAGTTTGAAACAAAAAATGTTTAAGAAGGCAATCCCCTTTCTTTTCCTTATTTTTGGACTTTGCTACTCACAGGAAATTTTAACGCTTGAGGAAGCGATAAATCTTGCACTGAAAAACAACCGAGATATAAAAATATCAAAAAATCTTCTTGACATTGCTTTTAACAATCTATCGCTTGGAAACGCCGGCTTTTTACCAAAGATTGACCTGGCATCAGGTTATAGCAGAAGTTCAAACAATACCAGACAAGAATACTTTGATGGCAGGTCAATAAATAGAACTGGAGCGATTTCAAATTCAATTAATTTTGGCTTAACACTTAATTGGACAATTTTTGATGGGCTTAACAATTTGATCACATATAAAAAGCTTAAAGAGACGAAAGAAGTGGCACAGATCAATTCAATCGCAACAGCTGAAGAAATAATTTCGGAGGTTATAACATCTTATTACGAAATTTTAAGGCAGAAGGAAATTTTGAAAACATTGAGGGAAAGTATCGCAATTTCAGAACAAAGGGTTAAAATTGCGGAGGAAAAATATAAAGTCGGAACAGCTTCAAAGACGGAACTTTTACAAGCAAAAGCTGACTTGAACGCGGATATGAATGCTCTTATGAAGCAAGAGATCGCACTTAAAAATGCAAAGATAAACTTAAACTTAATCATAGGCAGAGACCCTGAAATTGACTTTGATATTACGGATACTATACAAGTTAGGGACTTATCTCTTGATGTTTTACTTGCCCAAGCGGAGGAAAGAAATACTTTGCTTTTGAACTTCAAGAAGAACAAAGAGATAGCTCAGATAAATCTCGCAAGTGTCAGGGCGAAGATGTTTCCATTGGTTAATTTCTTCGCTGGTTATAGTTTTGCTCGCTTACAATCACAGGCGGGCTTTATTGCGTCAAATCAAAATCTTGGTTTTAACTACGGTTTCAGCGTGTCGTTTAACATCTTCAATGGATTGAACTCACTTCGTGAGTATGAAAATGCCAGGATAGAGATAATCAACAGCGATATAAAATTTGATCAGGTGCGGAATGAGGTAAAGGCACAAATTTTAAAAAATTATGAAAGTTTCAAGACGAGTTTAAGATTAATTGAACTTGAAAAGGAGAATCTTGAGATAGCTCGTGAAAATGTTGAAATTGCGCTTGAAAGATATCGGCTCGGGGTCTTGACACCACTTGAGTTAAGGGAAGCACAAAAAACTTACATTGATGCTGAAAGTCGGTTAATTTCAGCCCTTTATCAAGCGAAGCTTGCCGAGATAGAACTTTTAAAATTGAGCGGTCAACTTCCAATTGTATATTTTCCATCAATTTTTTAAATTTTAACGGCAATTTTGGAGGGGTGCCGGAGTGGATGATCGGGGCGGTCTCGAAAACCGCTGTGGGTCCAAACGACCCACCGTGGGTTCGAATCCCACCCCCTCCGCTTAAATATGTTCACCAATATTGCAAAAAATTGGATTCACCAACTGAACATAATCCGACATTTTCATTCTAACGACATCGTTATGAGTCCCGCCATTGAAACTTATCTCTTCGTTCGCTTTAAATTTCTCATCAACATAAACAGGGACGCCGTAAAGGTTACCAAATGGTGGCATCGCCCCTGTCTCGCAATCCGGGAAAATACTTTTAAATTCATCCTCGGTAGCAAGTTTCAGTTCAGATACATTTAAAGCGATTTTTGCTTTTTCAAAATTTACCTTGTGGTCGGATGGGACGACAAGCATAAAAAAATTTTCGCCAGATTTAACAATCACACACTTTGCGAATTCTCTCCCCTTGACATGGACGCTCGCTGCTATCTCCTGAGATGTGAAAGCGGTTGAATGGATAATTGTAATATACTTAACCCCGCTTGAATCAAGAAAGTTTTTCAACCTTTCACAAATTGGCATAATAAGACCTCCTTTTTTTAATTTCAATTTTTCAGGAGGTCAGCAAAAGAGGGAAATTTCAGCCAAAACAAATTTATCTCAATGAAGTTAAAAAATCAATCACTTCCGCCAATTGCTGATGAATTTGTGAAAATTATAATTCTCTGCCCCACTTTTATATTATTCCCCTTCAGGCGATTCCATTTTTTCAGTTCAGTTATACTCACATTATATCTTTGCGCAATTGTACTTAAAGTATCACCCTTTTTTACGCGATAAATTATCTTCGTTTCGCTTTCGTCAGAATAAACTCTTTTAGCGTAGCGTTTGCTTGATGCGATTGAATTAGGTTTTATTACATCGGGGATCAAAACAACTTGTCCAATGCTTAAAGCTCTTGGTTTAAGTTTAGGATTAAATCTATAAATCACATCAACTTGGACATTATATTGCTTCGCGATTTTGTATAATGTCTCGCCACGCTTTACGATATGAACCCTGAAATTTTTCTTTTCATCGTCTGGCAGGGATTTATAATTTACAACGAATATATCTTTTTTCCCTTTCGGAATCCTGAGGACATACTCGTGTGGTGGTGTATAACCGCGGATAAGTTCTGGATTAAGCTCAATCAATGCCTCAAGATCGGTTTGTGCACATTCTGCAAGTTTTCTTAAACTAACGCTTGCATCAACGACAACTTCATCATATTCAAACGCTTCTGCAGTCGGATTCAATGGTTTAAATCCATATTTTTCCGGTTCAAGCGATATCAATGTCACCGCTATATATTGCGGGACATAATTTCTCGTCTCCCGTGGGAGGAACTTTCTTATTTTCCAGAAGTCCGTCTCACCAGATTTTCTCATAGCTCTTTGAACTTTACCAGCCCCGGAATTATAGGCAGCGATTGCAAGGTACCAGTCGCCGAACAGATTGTAAAGGTCTTTTAAATATCGCGCTGCAGCGTGTGTTGATTTTTCTGGATTTCTTCTCTCATCATACCACCAATTAGCTTCAAGCCCATACAATTTACCCGTCCATTTTATAAATTGCCAAATTCCAACTGCCTTCGCTCTTGATACAGCAAATGGACTCACACCGCTTTCAATCATACAAAGATATATTAACTCCTCCGGAAGACCATATTCCGAGAAAATTTTCTTAAACATAGGTAGATATTTTTCCAATCTATCAAGCCACATTTCCATAAAATACCTTCCATCCCCAAGGAAATAATCAAGATAAGCTTGAACATATTCATTCACCACAAGCGGAATCGTTGTCCTTAAAGAAGGAGGAAATGGCTTCAATTCAACCTTAACACCCACAGTGTCAACTATATCGCCTATCTGATTGAGACGATCCTGGATATTTGAAATATACTCGCTAATCGGTGTCTCTTGAAAAATTGAATCAAACTTCGCAAAATGCTTGTTATAGATTGACAAAATTTTATTGCTTATCGTTTCAAAATCTTTATTTGTCTCAATTTCGCTTGTCCTTGAAATCTCGTCAAGCTTTTCCATCGCAGAATGCATCAAATCAATTGCAGAGATTGTATCACCCTGCGATAGATATTTTAAAATCGTCTCATAATCCTTTTCAACTTCGGCTATAATTTCAGCAGTAGTTAAAGAGTCATAGATTAAAACATCTCTTTTTAAGACCTCTTTGTAATTTTGCTTCGTATTTTCAATTTTACTTGCGGAATCTGGCAATGGACACAACGCTGAGTCAGCAAGCGTTTCTATAGTTGTTGAATCTTTAAGTGGCAAGCTTTTAGGTCTACAACCGACGATAAAAAATAAAATTAACACTAGTATCAATCTACTTTGTATCATCTCACCTCCTGAATTTTTGGCTTCTGCGAAGCTATTTCACACAAGTTAAGATATTAATTTACTTGGATAAAGTCAAATTTTCATCCTTCACTTTTGGAATTTCATCCCCGATTTATTAAATTTTAAGTGATTTTGTCAAACAAAGTGGAATTAAGGGAATGCTTGCAATCGTAAAGATTGGAGGTCATCAATACAAGGTCAAGGAAGCCGATAAAATTTTTGTCCAAAAGTTAAACGCTGAACCAGGAAGCAAGGTTAAATTTTCATCAGTCCTCTTGCTTCAAGAAAATGGAAAAACACTTGTTGGGAATCCATTTGTCCAGGGCGCTTTTGTTGAGGCAACGGTTCTTGACCATGTGAAAGGTGAAAAAATCATCGTCTTCAAAAAGAAACGTCGTAAGGGATACAAGGTAACAAAAGGGCACAGACAAAATTATACACAAATTGAAATCAATAAAATCGGTATTGAAGGTTAATGCCTAAAGTTGATGTAAAAAAACTAATTCAAGAGCTTATCGTCCCTGAGCTTCAAGAGATTAAGTCCGCAGTGAATGAACTCAGGGTAAGGTTTGAATCTGAGGTAAAGCGTCTTGATGAGAAAAACGAAGTTCTTAAAAATGAATTTAAAGCGGAATTCAAACGAATTGACGAAAAAACGGAACTTATAAGGAAAGAGATTGAAGCCTTTAATAATGAATTTAGAGCAGAATTAAAACG
>NZ_FAOO01000001.1:95230-100428 GCF_900070205.1 Candidatus Thermokryptus mobilis
GAAACGCCTTGATGAAAAAACGGAACTTTTTCACTCTGAGATTAGGGCTGAACTTGAATCATTGAAAAATGAAATTAAAGCCGAAATTAAACGCGTTGATGACAAGTTGGAGATATATCGCTCGGAGGCACACGCCTTTCAAAATGAGTTTAGAGCTGAGATAAAACGACTTGACGAAAAAATAGAAATAGCAATCCAAATTCGCGAACGCCTTGCTGTACTTGAACAAAAAGTTGAAGCATTAACAAAACAATAAAAAGGAGGTGAAAAGACATGGCACATAAAAAAGGCGGTGGTTCATCACAAAATGGTAGAGATAGCCAATCAAAACGGCTTGGAGTAAAAAAATTTGGTGGTGAATTTGTTAAAGCCGGCAATATAATCGTGAGGCAACGGGGAACGAAATTTAAGCCCGGTTTAAATGTCGGAATGGGAAAGGACTATACTTTATTTGCAAAGATTGATGGTATCGTAAAATTTGAATATGTCTCAAAAGACAAGCAAATGGTCAGTGTTTATCCAGTTGACGGGGTGAATTAAAGCACCTTTAAAAATAAATTTTTTGGAGGTTCAAAATGAAAATCACAATAATCGGCGCTGGAAATGTCGGCGCAACGACGGCTCAAAGAATAATTGATAATGAGCTCGCAAATGAGCTTGTCCTTGTTGACATCATTGAAGGAATTCCGCAAGGGAAGGGACTTGATATGTACGAATCAACCCCGATAACTGGAGTTGATGTTAAAGTAATCGGAACCAACGGGTACGAAGAAACAGCTAATTCAGACATCGTGATAATCACCGCTGGGGTCGCACGTAAGCCGGGGATGAGCAGAGAAGACCTGCTTAACACAAATTTCGGCATCGTAAAGGAAGCAACTTTAAAATCAATTGAAAAATCACCAAATGCAATTATAATCGTCGTCACGAATCCACTTGATGTCATGGCTTACACCGCCTGGAGGATTAGCGGATTTGAAAGACATCGCGTAATTGGAATGGCTGGTGTGCTTGACACAGCGAGATTTAGAACATTTATAGCTATGGAATTAAATGTATCAGTTGAAGATGTTTACGCATTCGTTCTTGGAGGGCACGGTGATGATATGGTCCCGCTAGTAAGATATACAACCGTAGCAGGAATCCCAATATCTGAACTTTTACCGAAGGAAAAAATTGACCAGCTTGTCAAACGCACAAGGGAGGGTGGAGCAGAGATCGTAAGCTATCTTAAAACTGGAAGCGCATATTACGCACCATCTGCAGCAATAGTTGAAATGGTTGAATCCATAGTGAAAGACAAGAAAAGAATTCTGCCTTGTTCAGTTTTGCTTCAAGGGGAATATGGGTTAAACGATGTTTTCGTTGGCGTTCCAGTGAAACTCGGAAGAAAAGGCGTTGAGGAGATAATTGAACTCAAATTAACAGATGAGGAAAAACAAGCACTGCATGCCTCAGCATCAAGGGTTAAGTCAATAATTGATTCACTAAAATTTGATTAAACTATGAAACCCAAAATTATAACTTCACTATTGTTGCTTGTTTTTCTTCTTTTTTCAAGTTGCAAAAAGGAAACGATAAGCCCAATTGAAACAATTCCACAAAATCTTTTCCCTCTTAGAACCGGTAACGCATGGTTTTACACCGGATATCAAATAGATACCGCTGGGAACAAAATCTCCGGCACTGAATTTAATTCCTCAACGACCATCGTTGGTCAGATTCAATTTGAAGGCAAGAATCCATTCGTTGTTATTGATTCACTTAAATATCAACGCGGAACCGAAATTGACACTCTTCTCATCTATCTTGAAGGTGACTATCTTTATGCTTGGATTGACTTGACAAATACGGTTTCAATCCCAGGGTTTGTCTACAAAAGATGGGTTCCATTTATAAAAACAACAGGAATTTTGAACGAGCCATACACTATTTTAAATCTTGACACGACGATAATTGTAACCACAGGTGGACAACAATTACCTTTGAATATAAGAGTAAACATCACCGGCAACATTGCGTTAAAGGAGGAGATCCAAACTCCATTGGGAAAATTCGTCGCTTATAAATTTGAGGCAAATGTAGCGGGTTCTGCAAGTATCGGAGGGGTAACTGTTGGGACTTTCACCTCAAAAAATTACATTTGGCTATCCCCTGGGATTGGACCAGTAAAGCATGAAACGCCAGCCACAGCTATTCAACCTGGGATAAGGCGAGAACTTTCAAACTACCGCATTGGATAAAGAAATTTCAGCGAGTTAAAAAACAAAACCCCGAGTTTTCTCGGGGTTTTTTGCTTTAAAATAAAAAAAGACCGCTGGCGCTCGGGGACACACGCCAGCGATCTCGGCGGGAAAGGAATCGGGGATGATTATGCACCTTTAATATAATAATTTCAAAAAATCAAGTCAAGTACTTTGTTGCACTTTTTCGCCTATTTTAAAAATTCACTTAAAAGCTCACCCTCATACCAAGTTGTATCTGCCTTTTATCACCAGCGGTCGTCGGCTTACCAAATAAAACGGATTTCATATTCCCAACATAGCCACCAAAATTTGTCCAGTTAAACACATTGAATGCCTCAAGCATAAGCGTTAAGGTAACGCCACGATATGAAAAGTCCTTTGAAAGACGCAAATTAAAGTTTCTTTCAGCGAAGACATACTTGAAAATAAATCTTTGTCCTGGGACTCTTCCAGCATTTCGTCCAAGCCCAGCGGGATAATCATTCCCAAGAACACCATCATTATTGTCATCAGTCCCAGTGAAAACAAGATAAGGTCTACCGGTTGCAAACGTTCCCCAACCGCTTATCTTAAATCCAAATGGCAAATCAAAAGTGCTACTTATTGAAATCCTATGCCTCTCATCAAGCGTTGATGGTGCTTTCTTCAACATATCAAGGTTCGTATAATAAAGGTAACCGTAATAAATCGTATTATCAAATTCATCATATGTCCAAGACAATGTATAAGCAATGTTCAACCCCCAAGAACCGGGCTTATATGGTTTATCAAATGTAAAGTATATGGCGTCATACCAAGAATTGCCAGCATCCGTCCAAACTTGAATCGGTCCATATTTCGCCGTTAACCTTTGCTTTGCATTTGCATTATAAGTCGTTATCTCATTATATCCGCGAACACCTGTATAACTTAAACTCACAAGCACCTCACCAAATCTCTGCCTCAAACCGACGCTGTATTGAATTGTCATCGGTGGTTTCAAATCGTTTGGTATTAAGAATATCTCTGGAGCTGGAACTCTCCCTTGCGAAATCAAATTAAGCAACTCATCTCGGCTATAATATCTATCATCCCATTGAATTCTGTCAGGACCAAAATCAAGGTAATAAACCTTCCAAGTGTATCTCAAAATTTCATCAGAAGCAACATTCCAAACATGCCTATCATAGTAAATACCTGCTCCACCGAAAATAACCGTTTCACCCTTCCTGCTTATATCGTATGAAACGCCAACCCTAGGTTGAAACGCTTTCCAATATGGTTTCCTATCTTTTCCTCTTGAGAAGTATTTCTCACCAAAGAACTGAATGAGATCCCTTCTTATCGTATCGGGAACAGCAAAATCATTGTTTATCATGTTTGTCTCATAATCCCACCTTATTCCTAAATTCAAGGTCAAATAAGGTGTAACAGTCCAATCGTCTTGGATATAAATTCCAAATTGCGTGTTCCATTTTTCAACCGTTGGGACGCCAACCCCAACTCTCGCTTGATATGGTGTCGTGCTCGTATCGCGCAAGAAATAAAATTGAGGATAAAGATAAAGTTTCTGATTTGCTTCATATCTCAATCGCTGAATGAAAAAGCCACCCTTGATCACATGGTTTTCCCTCGTGTATGTTATATCATTATAAAAAGCGTATCTGTCTTGGAACCAATTCTGCGGTGCATGTGAAAATCCTCCAATGAACGCGCTTGGATAAATCCTCCCAGGGGTTGGAAATGGTGCGATATTTGCAATTTCCCAGTTATAACGCTGGAAGTTCAATCTTGCCTCGTTCATAAGGGTCGGTGAGATAATATACTGATGCTTCAAAACATAATTGTAAACCCTATTGTAGAAAAGTCTACCTCTCTCATATGCGCTTCCTCCACCTATCCCAAGATAGTTTCTATCAAACCTTCCATACCATGTGAAATCAAGGAAATGATTCTGAACAGGCTGGAAAGTTAATCTCCCAAGTCCAAGATGACCACTAAATGGAACTTTATATGTTCCCGCATACTGAGCGAAAAGTGGTGGCACAACAACGGTTGCAAATCTGTCGGTGAAAGTCCCCTCATAAGAGACAAAGAAATGAAGTTTATCTCTTATTATTGGACCCCCTAAACTGACACCTGTTTGACGACGCTTAAACCCTGGTTTTTCCTTTTCAAAAACTCCAAGTGCATTAAGCGACTTATCACGATAGGTTATAAATGCCGTCCCATGAAATTCATTAGTTCCCGTCTTTGAAACAGCAGAGACGACACCTCCAGCTGCCTTTGAATATTCCGCTTTGTAAAGTTGAGTTATAACTCTTGCTTCCTTAACAGCATCAAGCGGAAACGGATTCCCAGGGCTTAAAAATTGCCCGGCTAAACCACCTTCAACTATTTCATTCTTATATTCTGTTCCTTCAAAATAAAATCCAACCCAAGTCGGTTGCAAAGCGCCACTTCCAAATGTCGCTCCTATTGGTTTCATTCCGGGAACAAGTGCCATGAGCTCAAGAAAGTTTCTGGTGTTAACTGGCAATGTAGCAATTTGTTGCGGTCTCAACGGAACTGAAAGTTCCGTCTTCTTTACCTCATATTCAAGCGCTTCAGCAGTTACAACAACCTCACCAATTTGAATCTCCCTTGGGACGAGTGTAAAATTAACCGTAACTCTTTCACCAACCCCCAGTTCAATAATTTTTGTCTGCTTACCATAAGCAACATGAAGAGCGTTAACCTCATAGGTTCCCGGTGGCAAAGATAAAACATTATAAATTCCTGAAGCCGTCGTAATTCCGCCACGAATATACCCGGTCTCAACATTTCTTACTACAATTTCAACATCTGGTATCGGTTTCCCTTCATTGTCAAAAACCTTACCAGTTAAAGATGCGGTATAAGTCCCGCTACCCTGCGAGAAAAGAAAATGAATAGATAAGATTAAAAAAATCGGAAGGAAATACTTAGCGAGCC
>NZ_FAOO01000001.1:101095-125635 GCF_900070205.1 Candidatus Thermokryptus mobilis
TTTCCCCCTGATTTTTAGAGATTAAAAAAATTTTAATTTTGCAAACGCTCTAAAAAATAAAAAGCCCCGCCAAGTTTGCGGGGCTTGCAATTTATCGGAACTAAATCATCTCTTCCCAGGATTTAGTATCTTCGCATGAGGACGAACATCTTGATTTGCCCTCGCCCAAATTATATATGCCTCCATTGCCTTTAACCTCGGATCGCTTTCATCAAGCGGTTTCCCTTCCATTGGGTTTTCAATACACCAGTTTATCATATCGCGCAAAAGAGCAATCTTTTTCAACTGAACCTGAAACTTTGGATATGTCTCAGGATGTGTATCCAGCAGCGTCTGGATGACACATATCGCAGGAAATCCCGTTCGTTCCAAGTGACGGATCGTGAAACCACTTATACCCCTCCTCAATCATCGCTTTCAATTCCCTCTCCCATATCAAAGAATCACGTCTTGTAAACTTTGTTGCCTGATATTTCTTCTGCTGTTGATAAGTCGCAAGAAGCATTGAAGCAACTTCTTGGGCTTTTTCACGGGTCATCACTTCATTTGATTTAACATCGTTTAAGACAAGTTTTGTTTCACCATCGCATGCAGTGATCACCTTTTTATCGCTCTTCTTTGAATCATCACCTTCAACCGCTGAGGTAATGTTGACTCTACCGCTTAAAAATAACAACACTGATAACAACATTAAAACACCAAAAGAAAACTTTCCCTTCATAACCTAAACCTCCTAATTAGTTTTTTTAAAATGATGGATCTAATGGAAGAGGTGGAACATCTTCTTTACCACCCGACTCAAGATATCTTGCACTAACCTTCATCGGTTCTCTACTCCAGAGGTTATAAATTTTATCCGCTTTTCCATTTGTCAAAACCTCAACTGTTCCATCGCCACATCCATCAAATTGATCAAATGGATCCGCCCTGTTCATCTTTATAGTCAACTTCGGAAGCCCTGTTGGGGCATATGGCCATGGCCAGGCTGTTGAAAGCATGCCGTAAAAGTTAATGTTACCTATCTTGTTAAAAACTGGTTGATGCGTATGCCCATGAATAACGGTCACATTCTTAAATGGTCTCAAAAGAGCTTGCACCTCCTCAGCATCATCAGTCCAGAAATTCCACGGTTTGTAATACTTGTAAAGAGGCGAGTGCGAAAACACAACTATCGGTGTATCTTTTGAAATCTTCGCAAGGTCTTGCTTTAACCATTCAAACTGTCTCTTCCCAACATCACCATATCCTCTTCCGACCGTGAAGGGTTTCCCTTTAGGATTATCAAGCTGAGCCATAAACTTCATCCTCTCCATCGGTGTCATTTTCGTCTCGGTCCAATAGTCATCAACAAGGACAGAATTTAACACTATGAAATGAACGCCTTTATGATCAAACGAATACCATGGTTGCCCGAAAAGTTCCATCCATTTTTCACCGAGGTCAAGATACCAATCGTGTTCACCAACCATCATATACACTTTCGCCTTAAGCTCACTTAAAATTTCTTTTCCAAGCTTTAATTCCTCCGGTTGTCCAAGTTGAGCAAGGTCACCGCCAAAAAGAACAAAATCGGGCTGTGGGTCAAGGGCATTGACATCCTGAACTGCTTTTAAAGCAGCACGCACAAACCTTTCGTTCAATTTCCTCTCGTAAAGATGCGTATCTGAAATGTAAGCAAATCTAAACTTAACCTCTGTCTTACCCTGTTTCGCTTCTACTGCTTCAACAAGTTGGAATGAATGTGGTGGGAATTGATTCTTTGCAAGGGCAACTGCAGCTGAGGCCATCGCGACCTTCAAAAACTGCCTCCTGTTCAACTTCGGCAACATCTCAAAGAACTTCTCTCGCTCCTTCAAATACTGCTCCTCTTTTCTCTCACTTGGCATTTTCGGCATAATTAAAGCACCTCCTTTTTGTTATTTATTTGTTTTCCGGAAAATCTTTCGGGAATTCACCCGTTAGCGACTTTAAAAATTCAACAAGGTCTTGTTTTTCCTGATCGGTCAAGTTCAAAGGTCTCATCTCACCAGAAAGGTTCGGGTTTTCATTTCCACCACGATTGTAAAATTCAATCACATCTAAAAGTGTTGCTTCACTCCCATCGTGCATATATGGAGCTGTGAGCTCAACATTTCTCAATGTAGGTGTCTTAAATGCCCCAATATCTTTGGGATTAAATGTCACAAGGAACCTTCCAAGTTCTGAATAAGCCGGGTTCAAAGCAAGTTCGTCAAGTTTTCTCTGATCAAGCTTCCCCTCCTTGACTAAAAGTTCCGCCTTTCGGGCAAGCTCCGCAAATCCTTCTTGATTCATAGCAACGCCAATGTTATGATACTTGTTATCCGTAAAGAAAGGATTTGAACGGTTGAACTCATGACAAGTTATACATCTCGCCTTGCCCTGAAATAACTGCCATCCTCTCTTTGCTGACTCACTTATAGCATTTTGATCTCCAGCTATGAACCTGTCAAAAGGTGAATTACCTGTAAGAAGCGTCCTTTCAAACGCAGCAATCGCTTGGGCTATTCTATCAATAGTAATCTCACCACCAAATACCTTTTTGAAGGCATCAACATATTCTGGGATTCCTTTGAGTTTCTTAACAACTGCATCGTGATCCGGCATACCCATTTCAATTGGGTTAATTATCGGCTGTTTCGCCTGTTCCTCAAGCGTTTTGGCTCTGCCATCCCAAAACTGCTCTTCATAAAACATTGCGTTCAAAACCGTCGGCGCATTCCTCGCCCCTTTCTGCCCTTTAACACCTTCGCTTACTTTCTTTCCATCTGTAAAGGCAAATTTTGGATCATGACATGTCGCGCAGGAAACAGTATTATCAACTGAAAGACGCTTGTCAAAATATAATTTCCGACCAAGCTCAACCTTCTCAGGAGTTATAGGATTATCAGGCGGGACGAAAATTTCCCAAATGTCTCTTGGAATCCCCAACGGAATTTTTACTTCGTAACTTACCCTGGCGTTTGATTCGGCTTGCTTCTCGGTTATAAATGTTAAACTTAAAAGAAAGCCTAAAAAGAGAAGAATTAAATAAAAAACATTTCGCCTCATTGTCATGGTCTGTCCTTTATTTTTGTCTTCATCTATATTGACAACCAAATAAGAAACTTTATTCCAGCCTAGACCCGCTTGATATTTTGAGAATTTTACTCAGGCAAGATAAACTTCGCAAATATGTATATTTTCAAAGTATCATCAACAGGGATAAAAAGAAGAGAGGGACGCTTCACACCAAATTCTGTTAAACTCACTTTAAAATTACCGTCAACGAACAAATTATTCCCGTCAAACCTCGCTTTACCTTTCATCTCAATCTTCCTTGTTTGTCCGTGAAATGTTAAAAATCCTCTGACAACTATATCTTCGCTGCTGAAATCTATCTCAGTGCTTTTGAAACTTATCGTTGGAAATTTTAGCGCCTCAACAGCTTCCATAGCGTGTGAGTCCCTATTTGAATTTCCGCTGTTAAATTTCATAACTTCTGCAACCGCTTCTGCCTTGAGTATTTTCCTTTGTTTTGTGTCAAACTCAATCGTGAACTTAGGCTCCCTATTTATCGCCTTAACAGTGTGTAAAGGATGACGAATGACATATTGAATGTAGGAGACGCTCTTATCGCCTTCTAGCGATAAAACCTGACCGAAAGAAAAACCGATAACGAACAAAAATAAAACCAGAACACCTTTAAATTGTTTCATAACAGATTCACCAAATTAATTTTAACGGAATGTTATTACAATCATTGATGAAGCAAGCGCAGTAAAAGTTGCAATGGCAACGCCCATGTGAATTTTTTTCAACCGGTTATATTCCTCAAGATTTGCGCTTTCCCTGACCTGTCTTCCAAGTATCGCAGTTGCAACCATTCCAGCCCCGTGAATCCAAGCTAGTGTCTTATGTATCGCCAAACTGCTCCATTTATCATCCCTTTTTATAAGTGGTGGTGGAGACATCAAAGCAAGAAGAGCAGTTAAACTATACGATGCTATCGTAGCCCTTACAAGTGTTCTATGTTTCTCTGCGTAGCCGGGAACAAGGTCATAAGCCTTTTTCCCGTAATAAGCTGAAATTGCCATAAGTCCAAGCGTTGCAAAACCACCGAGTTGATGAATAGAAAGCATAGTCCTTCTCAACTTTAACTCACTTTGTCTTGCTTGCAATGTAAGTGGCGCAAGCCCAGTGATTCTGAACAATCCCCTTTCACCCCATAATCCTTTTTCAAGAATGCTCATTTTACTCGGAAGTAAAGAAGTTGTATCCGTTTGTGAATTTAAAACCTGATTGAAATGAAACAACAAAAAAACAAATAAAATCGCCCGCATAGCACCTCCAAATTAATTTTTTCAAACTCAAAATTTTTAACAACTTGTAAAAATGAAATGTTTCACTATTCCCACCTTAAAGCTTCGGAAGGTATGACTCTGCTAGCTCTTTTTGCGGGATAATATGAGGCAAGCAAACAAAGAACTATCGCACCAAGCCCAACAACGACGAAATCCGACAAATGCATCTCAACTGGAAGTGAAGGTATGATATAAACGGTTGGATCAAGCGGAAAGATGTGATATCTTTGTTGAATGTAACAGACAATATACCCAATTAAACCTCCAAGAACGGTCCCGATTAAGCCGATTATTAAACCCTCAAAGATAAAAATTTTAACAATGTCAGAATTCCTTGCCCCCATCGCCTTTAAAATTCCAATATCCCTCGTTTTTTCAATTACAGACATTGTCAACGAGCCAAGAATGTTAAATGTCGCCACAAAAATTATAAGCAAAAGTATCACATATGCTACCCATCTTTCAATTTGCATAACCGAATATAGGTCTTTGTGTAAATCATACCATGTTTTAACTTGAAATTTATCTCCAAGATGAGATTGAAGGATCTTTTTTATCCTCTCAGAGTCATTGATGTTATAAAGCCGAATTTCAACGCCGTTAATTTTACCCCTCATGTCAAACAAACTTTGTGCTGACTTAACAGAAACGAAAACGTAATATCCATCATAATCCTTGTTATTTGATTCAAAAATTCCCGAAACAACAAATTTTCTAACATTGGGTTGAACTAGCCCGAAAGTGCCAAAACTTGGGCTTACAAGCGTAACAGTATCCCCAACCAAAGCATTCACATGGTCTGAGATCGTTAAGCCGAGAATGATTTTGGGAAGTCCACCGGAATCAAAAAGGTCAAAATTACCAAGTACAATTTTTTCAGGAAGTCCGGAAACAAGCCCAGCTTTTCCAGGGTCTATACCTTTGACATAAACAACCCTATTATTTCTATCAGAGATAAGCATTGCCTTGCTCGTTATAAAAGGGGAATAGCCTTTCACTTGCGGGATATCTTTTATCACTTTTTCAATTGAAGCCAATTCTTTATCTTCAATTCCGAGCTTTTTCTCTATTCTTATATGTGGGTCAAATTCAACAAGTATTCGCGTGACAAGACCATTAAATCCATTAAAGACGGAAAGCACAATGATGAGGGCTGAAACACCAATTGTAACACCGATGAGGGAAATCAAACTTATAATCGTGATCAAAGCGATTTTTCGCTTTGACTTCAAATATCTCCACGCTATGAATGTTGTATATGAGCCAAGCATTGAGGGAATTTTAAATTTAAGGCAACCGCTGAAGCGGTTGCCCTAAAAATTAATAATTTCCGGCATAAACCGACAAATTCGTCGTCTTTGGTTTATTAACTTTCACCCAAGCCTTTCCATCAGCAACAAGACGGTCTCTCACTTGTTGAGGCGTTGCACTTGGATTTCTTGAAAGATAAAGCGCAGCTGTTCCCGCAACATGTGGAGCTGCCATTGAGGTTCCACTCAAAGTTGCAGTTGAACTACCTATGTAAGTTGAGAGAATCCTAACCCCGGGAGCATTTAAATCGAGTAAACTACCCCAATTTGAAAAATAAGCGAATGTATTATTTTCATCGTATGCTCCAACAGTGATTGCTTCCTTTACATGAGCAGGGCTGTAATTTTTCGCGTCGGCACCGTCATTTCCAGCAGCTATAGCATAAACAACACCCGCATTGATTGAGTTAACAACGGCGTTATCAAGCGAGTTATATTTTGATCCCGTTCTTGCGCCTAAGCTCATATTTGCAACCATGGGAAGAGACGGATTGTTAAGTTTTTGTTGTGTCACGAAATCAACCCCAGCTATTACATTTGAAAAACTTCCCGAACCATCATCACCAAGAACCTTTACCGCAAAAAGTTCAACCCCTGGAGCAACTCCAACAACATAATCTCCATTATCCCTGGCTCCAACAATCCCAGCCACATGTGTTCCATGCCCATTTCCATCATCAGCTGTTCCTTTACCTGTAAAATCAACACCACCAACAACATTCAAATCGGGATGATTAAGTTGAATTCCGGTATCAATTATATAAACCCTTACGCCAGTTACACTACCAGTTCCATCACCCGCTTTAGTTGAACTTATATCAGCATCAATTCTATCAATCCCCCAAGGCAATGTCTGAGCAAAAGCATAAACTTTAGCGTCCTCTTCAATATATGCGATCCTCGGGTCACTTCTAAGAGCTAAAATTTTATCCTGAGGGATTTCGGCCGAAAATCCTTTAAGCGCAAAACCATAGACATGTTCAAGATGTAAACTATATGTTTTAGCAATCTCACCAGCAACTTTGGCAACAGCTTGTGCCACACTCTTGAAATCGCCCTTCGGTAAAACATTATCTTTAAGAACAACTATATATTTGCCAGGTATTGCTTCACCTTCTGGGGCGGTATAAATTGGTGCAAGAACTTTTTCCTGTTGCGTTAAGTTAATCTGACCCTGATCCGTTGGTTGTCCACAACCCCAAAAAAAGATATTTAATGCGACAAACAATAAAATTAAACCAAGATTTACAGCGCGCTTCATTTGCATCCTCCGTTTTTTTAATAAAAAAGTCCGAGCCGAAATGGCTCGGACTACCTTAACTTTACTTGCCTGTTGGCAATGTGTAAAGCACGCCGACTTCAACACCCAAGTAATGAACCGCCTGAACAACAGCTGAATACTTAACCGCTCCAACGAGTTTCACATCCGGTGCAACTGAATATGCGACAAATCCACCAGCACCACCTGTAACCTTCGTTTCACTTTTTGGCTTGCTCAGAAACGCAAGCCCAAGCTCACCAAGTACACCAAGCGAAACCTTATCCTGCGTGTAAGCAGTGTAGCTAAGTCCATATTTTACAGGGACAAATGAATACTCAACATTATCTTCCTTAGGGAAAGTCACATAGCCAACTGAAAGCTGACCAGCTAGACCTTTCACATTAAGGAATTTCTCACGAACATCGTAGCGATAATAAGCAAATCCCCCGAATCCAACTGTTGGTTTCTCACTGCGATAGCCAAGTGTTAACCCTGCTCCGATGTCCCTTGAGAAAGCGACACTACTTAACAGCAAAGCAAACGCCAAAAATAAAAATAGCCCTCTCATATTAATCTCCGTTTTGTTTTAGTTTTTGTTTATTTTTTGACCTCGCTTAATTATAAAAAATTTCGGAATAAAAGTCAAGAGCAAGCCCCATTCAGCCCCAGCACTTGACAAATTTAAGTAAATTCGTTATCTTCAATCAGAAACCTAAAAATAACGGAGATAGCTATGGGAAAAAAGATTTTCTACCTTGACACTGAAAATTTAAACTTTAACGAGGTCAAAAATTTAAACTTAAAAATTTTCATCGCCATTGTTTTTGTAATTTTAATCAGTTTGGGTTTCCTCTTCGCTTTAAATCATTTGACTGGAGATATTCTCGGCTTCGGCAAAATCAGAGCTGAAAAACTTGAAAAGGAAAACTCAATCTTAAAAGAGCAATTAAAAGTTTTAAAGGAAAAATTCCATCAAATTGAAAGCATTGTAGCAAAACTCCTTGAACAAGATAGAGAACTCCGACTCGCGGTTGATTTAAAACCAATTGATGAAGACATAAAAAAGGTCGCAATCGGTGGTGTTGAAGAAAAATATGAGTTTAATTTATCAGATGACGAAGCCGAGAAACTTCTTTCCGAGTCGTTTGCCAAATTAAGCAAACTTGAGCGTGAAGTGAGATTACAACAAAAAAGCTATGAGGAAATTTACAAGCAATATAAACTGAACCAAGAAAAGTTCAAACACATACCAGCGATAATGCCTTTGAAAGGGGGTTTGACATCAGGGTTTGGGTATCGCAAGCATCCAATTCTCGGAATTTGGGCTATGCACGAAGGCGTTGACCTTGTCGTTGATGTTGGAACACCAGTTTATGCCACAGGCGATGGCATTGTAAGCTATGTCGGTTACAGAGGAAGATATGGACTCTTGATAGAAATTGACCATGGCTTTGGCTATGTAACATTATACGCTCACCTTTCAAAAGCGTTCGTCAGAGAAGGTCAAAAGGTCAAAAGAGGAGAAAAGATCGGTTTAAGCGGTGCCTCCGGGCTTGTCACAGCCCCACACTTACACTACGAAGTTTTAAAGGATGGTATACCTCAAAATCCGTTAAATTATTTCTTTGAGGACATTGACCCAGCTAAATACACCGAACTAGTTCAGGAATCAAACAAAAAATCAAATTAAAGGAGGTTGATAAATTATGCTTTGGACACCTGAACTTGCTTCCTATCTTGAAGGAGCCCCATGGCCTGCAACAAAACAGGAATTGATTGAATACGCTAAAAGAATTGGCGCTCCACCAGAAGTCATACAAAACCTTGAAGAACTTGAGGACTCTGACGAAGAATACAATGGAATTGAAGATATCTGGCCTGATTATTCTCCCGAAGACGAAGACGATTACCTATTCGGTGAAGAGGATGAATACTGATTATGAACCCCCCGATGAGGGGGGCTCTTAACGAAATTTAAATCGCCCCAAAATGAAAGGGATAATACTTGTTCTTTTAATTTCCGCCTCACTTATAACGAAAGCGCAGGAATTAAATTTTGAACTCAAAGAAATCAATTTCAAAGGGAACAAAACCCTTTCCTCAAAAGAATTAAAATCCGTAATCATCTCAAGGGAGAGCCCGGGGAAATTTTGGCAATTCCTTTATAAAATCAGCGAACGCCTCGGCGATAAACCATCCTACATTGAAAAAATTAAAATCGCAAGCGATGTCGTTAACCTGCAAAATTACTATCAAGACAATGGTTTCTTTGATGTTAAGATTGACACATCTGTAGTTTACGACCATACAAAAAAGACAGCCAGCTTGACTTTCATCATAAATGAGGGTCAACCGTATAATGTTGAAAATGTTGAGATATTCGGTCTGAACTCAATTCCGGATTCGGTAAGGGAAATTGTCCTTAATTTAAAATTTCTCAAACCTGGGAATAGATTTAGGCGCATTGATGTTGAAGCGGAGATTCAACGCATATTAAATTTGCTCTACGATAATGGTTATCCAGATGCATACGTTGATAGAACAAGGGTTAGGGTTTTGATTGACAGCACGAGGAAAACCACTTCAATTTCAATACCATTTTACCCGAACGCAAGATTAGTGATAAAAAATATAAAAATTCTATTTGAAGATACGACAAGGTTAAAGGTCTCAGAAAATATAGTAAGGCGTGAGGTTGAATTTAAAACGGGGGAGTTTTATAATCGCAGTTTGATTTTGAAAACCGAGACGAATATATCTCAAACTGGTTTGTTTGAAAATGTCAGGATAAACATTGATAAGATAAATCAAACGGATAGTTTAAACCACTGCGATGTAATCATATCGGTTGCCCCGTTTAACAAGCATGATATATCACCAGCGATCTACTTCAGCGATGAAAGAAATGCCTTTAATGTTGGTGTTTCGCTTGATTATAGGAACAGAAATTTCCTCGGTGGTGGAAGACACTTTGCCTCAAGTGTAAGGTTTCAAATTCAAAGCTTGAACTTAAAAAAAATCCCAAACCTTGCAGACACAACAAGCGTCGGATTGGTTGAAACCGACCTTAGATTGGAACAACCTTATTTATTGGGGAGAAAAATGCCCGGACAGTTGGGTTTATCAATGACCCTTGATAAACAGAAAAGATATGTTTTGAACATTGTCAGAAACAGGTTAAGGTTTGCTTATAGAGCCATTGATTATTCTGCCTATTTTGATTGGGATATTGAAAGTGTGAATATAAAGTTTCAGTCCCAAGTAGACTCAACACTTGCAAAACTTTACCCCAGGCAAATTAACTCAATTTTAAGTTTAACCTTTCAACTTGACAAGGTAGATGATTTACTTTACCCGAGGTCGGGGCATTCCTATCTTGTCTCCGTTGAAGAAGGCGGGCTTTTACCATTTTTATTCGCACAAGCTGGACTTAAAGTTCAGCCATTCGCGCAGTATTACAAACTTACCTTTTTTTACAGGCGCTTTTTTAGTTTGAATAATTCAGTTTTCGGATTTAAATTTAAGCTAGGTTTTGCCAACGAGTATTTTCTAAAGTCAACTAAAGAGCTTGAGTTGAGTTCAATACCCATAAACAGGCGTTTTTTCGCAGGTGGGAGCGCAAGCGTTCGTGGCTGGAGGATAAGGGAACTTGGCACGGTTTCAAACCCATCGCTTGGTGGAAAAATTTTAATTGAAGCAAATTTTGAAAACAGAACAATCGTATGGAGAAATCTTGGTTTTGTCTTGTTTCTTGATACGGGGAATTTATGGGATGAACCACGGGATATCAAATTAAAATACCTTGCTGTAGCCGGTGGATTTGGGATCAGATATTTAACATTTTTCGGAGGTTTAAGATTTGATTTTGGCTTCAAGGTTTATGACCCCGGGGCTGAGAATAAATTCATATTTAACAAGACAGGGCTACAGATTTTAAAGGATATGATATTTCACATCGGCGTTGGTCAGACATTTTAAAAAATTTCATTGAAAGAAATGGCTTGGTCAAATGTCATAGGTCAAGATAGAGTTAAGCAAATTTTAATCAACGCAATTTTGAGTGAAAGAATACCAAACGCTTACTTGTTTTATGGTCCCGAAGGGGTAGGTAAAGATGCAATGGCGATAGAATTCGCTAAGGCGTTGAACTGCGAAAGGAAAAAAGGTGAAGCTTGTGACGAGTGCAAAACTTGTAAAGGTATATCGGAGTTCTCCCACCCGAATATAAAGTTGATCTTCAAATTACCGCTTGGTAGAAACGAGACCAAAGACGACCCCCCACTTGAAAAGCTTGACGAGGACGAAATAAAAATCATACAAGAGCAAGTAAAATTAAAGTCGCAAAACCCATATCATAAAATTTCCATACCCAGAGCCAACAGCATAAAGATAAACAGCATAAGAGAGATAAAGGTTGAAATCTCGCACAGCAGTTTCATACCAGGATGGCGTGTGATAATTGTTTCGGAAGCGGATGCTATGACAGAACAAGCAGCAAATGCATTCCTAAAGACGCTTGAAGAGCCAACACCAAAGACAGTTATAATTCTCACAACATCAAATAAAGACCAACTTCCCCAAACGATAATTTCACGCTGTCAACTTGTAAGATTTTCATATCTTTCAGATGAAGAGATAGCCACAGCATTGATAGAAAGATACGATTTGAATCCGACAAGAGCTCGTCTTATCGCTCGCCTTTCTAATGGGAGCTTCGGGAAAGCAGTTGAACTCCTTGATGTATCCATAAAAGATAAAAGGATAAAACCGATTGATTTCCTCGCAACGGTTGCAAGTGGTAAAATTGTCAAAATGCTGATTGAGATTGAAAAAATCGTCACCGATTATGAAAGGGATGAAGTTAAAAACTTTTTGAACATAATTTTGACTTGGTTTAGAGATGCCCTCTTCGTAAAGTTTGGAATGGAAGACAGGGTTATAAATGTGGATATGCTTGATCGTTTAAAAAAGTTCATTGAAAATTTCGGCGAAATTGATTATCAAAGGGCGATATCCCTCGTTGAAAAAGCGATAACGCAGGTTGAAAGAAATGTGCAGATGAATTTAATCTTGATAAACCTTTCAATAGGACTTTATGAACTTTTTAAAACGGCTTACAACAAATTAAAACAAAAAAGCACACTGCAATGGACAGAAAAATAGATTCACCTTTTTGGCTTGATGAGAGTTGGGAATCGTTTGAAAGTGGCTGGGAGCAATTAAATAAAGAATTTGTAGCCGGAATTGAAGCGGAAGGAGTTGAAGTTGAAGAACAAAAACTACCGTGTGAATCCTGCTTTAAAAAGCCATTTGACCCAGAACTTGCAAAAATTGAACACACCCTTAATCTTGTTGAAGTTGAATTCAAAAGTTTGCGTCGCGACTTCTTCATAAACGAATCTGACTTTGACCTCAAGCCCGGGGATTATGTCATAGTTGAAGCGATACGAGGTCTTGACCTTGGTAAAGTTCATCTCGTCGGTGAAAAAGTTCACCAGAAAAGGCAATTCCTTGGCATAGTTGGACAATTGATGCGTAAAGTTATAAGACCAGCAAACGATGAAGACCTGAAAAGATTGAAACGGAATAGAGAGGATGAAATCAAGGCATATTATATCTTCAAACAGCGGGTTAAAGTTTTTAATCTTGATATGAAGTTAATTGATGTTGAATATCAATTTGATAGGAACAGGCTGACATTTTACTTCACAGCCGACGGTCGGATTGATTTCAGGGCTTTCGTTCGTGACCTCGCAAAAATTTTCAAGACAAGAATTGAGCTTTGGCAAATTGGCGTCAGGGATGAAGCAAGGAAGATCGGAGGCATAGGAAGCTGTGGGAGAGCGCTTTGCTGTTCCACTTGGCTTGAAAAATTTAACAAGGTTACGCTCCTTCATGCAAAGTTTCAAAATCTACCTCTTAACCCGATCAAACTTTCCGGTCAATGCGGGCGCTTGAAATGTTGTTTGCTCTTTGAGATGGAAACATATATTGAAGCCCTGAAAAACTTCCCACCGATTGATTATGAAATTCAAACTGACAAAGGGACGGGAAAAATTGAAAAGTTTGACATCTTCAAAAACTATGTTTATGTTCACTACGGGAACGATATATGGGAGAGGTTCACACTTGATGAGATAAAGAAATATATCCCGCAGGAGGCGTTTGAGCGAAACAAGGAGATTTTTTCGCATTTGATTTGAAAGGTTTGTTTTCTTAAATTTTTCCTGACATAAGTAAACTTTGAAACAAAATCAATGAACACCTTGACGGAAAAAGAACCTCAAAAAATACTTGTAACAGCTGCCCTTCCATATGCAAACGGACCAATTCACCTTGGGCATCTTGCGGGTGCATATCTCCCTGCCGACATTTATGTCAGATATCAAAGATTAAAAGGAAGAGATGTCATCTACATTTGTGGTTCCGATGAACACGGTGTCCCAATCACTATAACCGCTGAAAAGGAAGGAATAACCCCTCAGCAGGTCGTTGATAAATATCACTACATGAACAAGGAGAGCTTTGAAAAATTCGGGATAAGCTTTGATAACTACTCCCGGACATCACTTCCATTGCATCATCAAACTGCGCAAGAATTTTTCCTTGAACTTTACAAGAAAGGGATTTTAAAGGAAAAGACGACAAAGCAACTCTATTGCGAAAACGATAAAATGTTCCTTGCTGATAGATATGTTGAGGGAATTTGCCCGGTCTGCGGTTCCCCCGGGGCAAGGGGCGATCAATGTGAAAAATGCGGAAGCTGGCTTGAACAAACTGATTTGATTGAACCGAAATGTAAAATCTGTGGTTCAACACCTGTAATAAAAGGCACATCACACTGGTATCTTCCCCTTGGAGATTTTCAAAAGCGACTTGAGGAATGGATAAGCACCAAAACGCATTGGAAGGAAAATGTCAAACAATATGTTCAATCATGGTTTAGAGAGGGTCTGCAAGATAGAGCCGTCACAAGGGATTTGTACTGGGGCGTAAAAGTTCCGATTGAAGGGGTTCAAGGCAAGGTTATTTATGTTTGGTTTGATGCTTTGCTCGGTTATATCTCATCAACCAAGGAATGGGCACAAAAAATCGGTCAACCTGAAAAATGGCGCGAGTATTGGCAAAACCCTGAGACTAGATTAATTCACTTCATCGGAAAGGATAATATAGTATTTCACTGCATTGTCTTCCCTGCGATGCTTATGGCTTGGAACGATGAGCGTGATGATAAGTTTATACTTCCCGATAATGTCCCCGCTAATGAATTTTTAAATCTTGAGGGGAAAAAGCTTTCAACGAGCAGAAACTATGCGGTTTGGTTGAATGAATATCTTGAAAAATTTGAGCCCGATCCGCTCCGCTATGCGCTTGCAAGCATACTTCCGGAGACGAAGGATACGGATTTTTCGTGGAGGGAATTTCAAGCGAGAAATAACAACGAACTTGCAGATATACTTGGAAATTTTGTAAACAGAACGCTGACTTTTGCAAAAAAATACTTTGGAAATAAAGTCCCCGAAATTTTTGAGCTTGAAAACATTGACAACGAGATGATATCAAAGTTGAAGGAATACGCCGATAGAATCGCCGAAAATTATGAAAACTTTAAGATAAGAGATGGCGTCTTTGAAACGATGAACCTCGCAAGGCATGCGAATAAGTATTTCAATGATACAGAACCTTGGAGAACGATAAAAGAAAACCCCAAAAGAGCTTCAACGACGATAAACATTTGCTTACAAACCGTTAGAGCTCTTGCGATACTATTTGAACCAGTTTTGCCGTTTTCAGCGAGGAAAATATGGAAGATGTTAAATTTGAACGACGATATAGTGAAGTCAGGTTGGGACAGCGCATATCAGCTTTCTTTAAAACCCGGGCATCAACTTGGGGAACCGGAAATTTTGTTCAGAAAGATTGAGGATAGCGAAATTGAGAGGGAGATAAAGAAGTTAAAAATAGCAAGTGGAGAGATAACTGAGGAGAAAATTGAATTTAAACCACAGATAACGATTGAGGAATTTCAAAAAATTGACCTCAGGGTCGCGGATGTAGTTGAATGTGAAAGGGTCAAGAATTCGGAAAAACTTCTTAAGTTGAAGGTCAGAATTGGAAATGAAGAAAGGCAAATAGTTGCAGGCATCGGGAGACATTATTCACCTGAGGAACTTGTTGGGAAGAAAGTCATAGTAGTCGCAAATTTGAAGCCAGCTAAATTGATGGGGATTGAATCGCAAGGGATGTTGCTCGCAGCTGTTAAAGACGAGAAGTTAACGCTCATAACGACGCTTGGCGAAATTGAAAGTGGAAGCCAAGTTAGATAAATTCCGGACCTTTTGGTTCGGGATTTTTTATTTAAAAAATAAAAGGAAAAAAGCCATGATAACGGAAAAGGAAAAAGCACTTAAAGACGGCGCCAAGTCAATTTATGATATGGCGCTTGAAACATTTGACAAGGCAGCTGACCTTTTAAATCTTGATTGGGACATAAGGGAACATATCAAGTACCCGGAAAGGATTTTGATTGTTAACTTCCCCGTCAGGATGGATAATGGCAGAGTTCAACATTTTGAGGGTTACAGGGTTCAATACAGCACGGCTCGCGGTCCGGCAAAAGGTGGTATAAGATATCACCCAAGTGTAACGCTTGATGAGGTCAAGGCGCTTGCCTTTTGGATGACTTGGAAATGCGCTATAGTCAATATACCTTTTGGTGGTGGGAAAGGCGGAGTTGTGTGCAACCCGAAAGAGATGTCACAAGGTGAACTCGAAAGATTGACAAGAAGATATACCGCTGAAATTCTACCTTTAATTGGACCCGAAAAAGATATACCAGCCCCGGATGTGTACACAAATCCGCAAGTCATGGCGTGGATTATGGACACATACAGCATGATGAAGGGATATGCGGTTCCTGGGGTTGTAACTGGAAAACCCATTTCACTTGGCGGTTCGCTTGGGCGAGATCAAGCAACCGGGCGAGGTGTTTTCTACACGACGCAAAAGGCGGTTGAACATCTCGGCTTAAAACTTGAAGGTGCAAAAGTTGTTGTTCAAGGTTTCGGAAACGCTGGTTCCGTTGCAGCAATGCTTTTTGAAAAGGCGGGTGCAAAAGTTATAGCTGTCAATGACTCAAAAGGTGGTGTCTATAACGACAAAGGTCTTGATGTGATGAAACTGATTGAACATAAAAACAAGACCGGCTCAGTTATCGGCTTTCCAAATTCAGAACCGATAAGCGCTGACGATTTGATGGCTCTTGAATGTGATATACTTGTTCCAGCCGCGCTTGAAAACGCAATTCATAAAGGAAACGCTGGGAAAATCAATGCAAAGATAATCTCAGAAGCAGCCAACGGACCAACAACCCCAGAAGCCGATGCAATACTTGAAGATAAGGGTGTCTTCGTGATCCCAGATATTCTCTGCAATGCTGGCGGTGTGACCGTTTCATACTTTGAATGGGTCCAAGATGAACAGCATCTCTTCTGGGATGAGGAACAAATTTACACTATGCTTGAGAAAATCATGAAACGTGCCTTTGATGAGGTCTTAAATATACACCTGAAAAACAAGGTCTCAATGAGGATGGCTGCTTATATGCTTGGTATTGGGAGAGTTGCTGAAGCAGTAAAATTGCGCGGTTTATATCCGTAATCTCACCTTACTCGGGGGCTTTGCCCCCGGCACATCTTTAATAAAAGCAAAGTTGAAATGAAACGGATAATTTTTTTTATCTATGTAACCTTGCTCTTCCAAAATTGCCTCGCACAAGATCTAATCATCGGCGCATATTTGGGGAAAAACTTCCCGCTTAACACCTATTTAAAAATTTCACAAGACATAAACGAAACATTCCTGAAATTTGAAAACGTCAACCTGACCGACAAATCGTTTAAATTCCCACTTTATTACGGCGTTAAAATTTCAAAAAGCTTGAATTTCGTAAACCCAAAGGTCTTCGCTGAGGTTGAATTTATACACTCAAAGGTTTATTCAAACCCAGAGCAGAAAGTTAAAGTAGTTGGAATTTATAGAAATTCGCTTCTTGATTCCGTTATACGCTTTGGTGACATAGTTCAAAATTTCTCAATTTCACATGGATTGAACTACTTGATTTTAAATTTCGGTTATAAATTTGGGAATAAAATATCGCCATTTGTAAAATTTGGTTTTGGGATTTCAATACCTCACTTTGAAACAACTATTGATTCGCTATCATTTGAAAGGTACGAGACGAACGATTTCGTCGTTCAATTTGCAGGCGGTTTAAACATAAAAATTCACAAACACATCCTCCTTTTTGCTGAAGGAAAATATACATATGGTGAAATCGTCAACGCCGGGATTTATGGTGGAACTGCAGAGACACTCATAAAAATGTTCCACATCGCCTTTGGACTTGGTTATACAATTTAAGGAAGGAAAGCAAAGCAAATAGATGGAAACCTGGCGCAAAAACCTTTACATTGTTTGGCTTGCTCAGTTCATCACGATGATGGGGATGAGCATGGTCGTCCCTTTCCTTCCGTTCTTCATCCGAGAACTCGGTGTAATGGAGGAAGGAGATGTTGCCAGATGGAGCGGTGTTGTTTTTTCTGGTCCTTTTATAATTTCATTTTTCACGACACCTCTTTGGGGAACTCTCGGCGATAGATATGGACGGAAATTAATAATGATACGTGCAATCTTTGGTCTCGGCATAGCACAATTTTTAACAAGTCTATCACAAAATGTATATCAACTTTTCATCTTCCGAATCATCCAAGGCGCAATAAGCGGTTTCATACCATCAGCCCTTGCCTTTATCTCTGCCGAATCCCCATATGAGAAAAAAGGTTATGCGATCGGTGTCCTTCAAACCGCAACCTCAAGCGGACAGCTTATTGGACCCCTATTCGGTGGAATTTTCGCCGATTTAATTGGCTATAGATATATTTTCCAGCTTACGGGTTTAATTTGTTTTATATCTGGGTTTTTGCTCATATTTGGGACAAAGGAGGAGAGAAAAAACCAAACAAGAAAGGGGAATGAGTTAAAAAGTTTAATTGAAAATTACAACTACGCTTTCGTTCAGAATAAACTTATCAAGTTCGCTTTGATGATGATATTTTTATCTCAGACATCGGTGATGCTTGTTCAGCCAATTTTTGCGCTTTTTGTTGAATTCATATCTGGTGAAATAAAACATATATCAAGTTTAGCCGGGATTTCCTTTTCAATCGCAGGACTTTTCACCGTCTTATCCGCTCCTTGGTGGGGAAAAAGAAACGATGAGGATGTAAAAAAATTAGGTGTATCAGGATATAAAAAAAATCTTTTTATCTCTTTTTTTGGCGCTGGGATTTCCCTTCTTATGCAAGGAATTTCACGATCAATTTTTCAGCTTATATTTTTCAGGGCAACTTTCGGATTTTTCCTTGGTGGCATTACACCCGTGATTTATTCGCTCATAAGTAGAAATGTAAGTGAAGAGAAGCAAGGTGGGGTAATGGGAATAGCTTCAAGTTTTACGACCCTTTCAAATGTCTTGGGTCCGGGATTTGGTGGATTAATAGCGAGTTTTCTCGGATTAAGAGCAGGCTTTTACCTGAGCGCTATGATCTCGCTTTTATCGTTAATTATAATTAAGAATCTTGGAGGAGAAGAAAATTAGTGGGCGGTAGAGGATTCGAACCTCTGACCTCCACCTTGTAAGGGTGGCGCTCTGAACCAACTGAGCTAACCGCCCAAGCCAATGAAAAATTAATAAAAAAATCTGAGCAAAACAAAAAAGGACGCCGATAGGCGCCCCTTCAATTTTAAACAACTTCAACTTCTTCAACCTTCTTTATAAACATTGGCTTTCCTTTTAAGTCAATATCAACAACTATAGTATCGCCATTCAGAAATTCACCAGCAAGTATTTTTTCAGCAAGCGGGTCAAGTATATGTTTTTGTATAACTCTTCTCAATGGTCTTGCACCAAATGTCGGATCATATCCGACTTCGGCAAGCCACACCCGCGCTTTATCTGAAAGTTCAAGCTTCATATTGTTTTTCTCAAGTCGCTTATTAACCTGTTTCATCTGCAAGTCAACAATTTTAAGTATGTCCGACTTCGTCAACGGCTTGAAGAAAATTATCTCGTCAATCCTGTTGAGAAATTCAGGTCTTATCGTCTGCCTTAAAATTTGCATAACCTCATTCCTTATCTCTTCCATTATTCTGTCTCTGTTTTCATCAGTCATCCTTGACATCTTCTCCTGAATGATATGCGAACCGATGTTTGAGGTCATTATTATAATTGTGTTCTTGAAGTTGACCACATGACCTTTACTATCGGTAAGGCGTCCATCTTCAAGGACTTGGAGCAAGATGTTAAAAACCTCCGGATGTGCCTTTTCAATCTCATCAAGCAAAACAACAGAGTAAGGTTTCCTTCTAACTGCTTCGGTTAATTGTCCACCCTCCTCATAACCAACATAACCTGGCGGAGCGCCAATTAACCTTGAAACGGAGAATCTTTCCATATACTCGGACATATCAATTCTTACCATGGCATTTTCGTCGTTAAACAAAAGTTCGGCAAGTGCTCTTGCAAGCTCTGTTTTACCAACACCAGTGCTTCCAATAAAGAGAAACGAGCCGATTGGTCTTCTCTCATCCTGCAAGCCAGCTCTAGCCCTACGAATGGCATTACTTACCGCCTTCACAGCTTCCTCTTGATCAACAATTCTTTCGTGCAACCTCTCTTCCATATGCAAAAGTTTTGTCCTCTCGCTTTCAAGCATCCTCTGAACCGGAATCCCAGTCCACTTTGAAACTATCTCAGCTATATCTTCCGCATCAACTTCCTCTTTCAACATCCTTAAATCTTTTTGAACCTCGGCAAGTTTTTGCGTTGTTTCTTTCAATTTCATCTCAAGTGAATGTATAACGCCATATCTCAATTCAGCGACCCTGCCATAATCACCCTCACGCTCGGCTTTTTCGGCTTCAATTTTCGCCTTCTCAATCTGCTCCTTCATTTCTCTGATTGATTTAATAAGTTCTTTCTCCATTTGCCAATGAGCTCTTAGACGATCCCTTTCCTCCCTTAATCCTGCGAGTTCTTGTTCAATATCCTCAAGTTTCTTCTGCGTTGCCTTTTTATCAACATCAGTTGCGTAATTTGATGTCAACTCGCGCTTTACTGCTTCCCTTTCTATTTCAAGCTGTTTGATCTTCCTTTCAATTTCATCAAGTTCCTCTGGCATTGAATCAATTTCAATTCTCAGTTTTGATGCTGCTTCATCAATCAAATCAATCGCTTTGTCAGGTAAATATCTATCTGTAATATATCTATGGCTCAACTGCGCAGCTGCTACAATAGCAGCATCGGTTATTCTCACGCCGTGATGAACTTCGTATTTTTCTTTCAAACCGCGCAAAATTGAAATAGTATCTTCAACGGACGGTTCTTCCACAAGTATCGGTTGGAATCTCCTCTCAAGCGCAGGGTCTTTTTCAATGTGCTTTCTGTATTCATCAATCGTCGTAGCCCCGATTGCATGGAGTTCACCTCTGGCGAGTGCGGGTTTAAGCATATTTGCAGCGTCAACAGCACCTTCAGCAGCACCAGCACCAACAATTGTGTGTAATTCATCAATGAAAAGAATTATCTCGCCGTTTGATTCCTGAATCTCCCGAAGAACAGCTTTTAACCTATCTTCAAATTCACCGCGATATTTTGTCCCAGCTATCAAAGCACCTATGTCAAGGGCGAAAATTCTCTTGTTCTTCAATGGCTCTGGGACATCACCTTGAACAATCCTATGAGCGATCCCCTCAACAATTGCTGTCTTTCCAACCCCTGGCTCCCCAATTAAGACAGGATTATTCTTCGTCCTTCGGCTTAAAACTTGCATCACACGACGAATTTCCTCATCCCTACCGATAACAGGGTCAAGTTTGCCCAAGCGAGCAAGTTCCGTTAAATCTCTACCGTATTTTTTAAGTGCTTGATACTTATCTTCTGGATTTTGATCCGTAACCCTTTGTGAACCGCGAATCTCGCGCATCACCTTTAAAATCGCATCTTTGACAATCCCTTGATCGGAAAGGATTCTTCCGGCATCAGTATTTCTATTTTCCGAAATAGCAATGAGAAGATGTTCAACACTTATATATTCATCTTTCAAATTATTCGCTTCCCTAAGAGCGTCATCAAACACCTTCATCAAGTTTTGCGAAATATATTGATTGCCAAGTCCAGCTCCCTGAACCTGCGGAAATTTATTTATCGCTTCATTTAATTTATTTCTGATGTAATTGACATTGCCACCGATTTTCTTTATAATTGAATTAACAAGACCTGTTTCATCATCAATCAAGGCAAGGAGCAAATGTTCCGGCTCAATGACCTGATGGTTTTTATCGGCAGCGATTTGCATCGCCTTCTGGATAGCGTCTTGCGATTTTATCGTAAATTTATTCCAATTCATAAATTTCACCTCCTGTTAATTTTTTCATAAAAAAGGCGAGGCATTAAAACCTCGCCCTTGAAAGGTGCGTTTTTGAAAAATTCAGAAATTAGTTTTTCTCCTTCTTATCCTTATCATCAACTATCTCATAGTCAGCATCTTTAACATCTTTCTTCGTCTCCTCATACGTTCCACCACTTGCTGAATACCCAGTTGATGTCGTTGATGTAGCTTGTTGATATAGATAACCCGATGCCTCATTCCAAGCATGCGTTAAATCATCCATCCCAGCTTTAACATCAGCAATAGGTGCGTTCGTCTTTATCAAGTCCTCAAGTTTATTCGCTTTCATTTCAATCTTGCTCCTCAAATCGGATGGCAATCTATCGCCGAGTTCACGAAGTTGCTTCCTCGTTGTGTAGACGAGGTTATCAGCTTGATTCCTGAGTTCGGCTTCTTCGCGTTTCCTTCTATCTTCTTCAGCGTGTTCTTGCGCTTCACGCTTCATCCTTTCAATTTCTTCTTTAGTCAAGCCACTTGATGCGGTTATCCTTATGCTTTGCTCTTTTCCTGTGGCTTTATCTCTGGCGGTCACATGTAAAATTCCATTTGCGTCAATATCAAATGTCACCTCAATCTGTGGAACTCCACGCGGTGCCGGTGGAATCCCATCAAGTATAAACCTACCGAGCGATCTGTTATCCTTCGCCATCGGTCTTTCACCCTGCAAGACATGAATCTCAACAGATGTCTGGTTATCAGCTGCGGTCGTGAATATCTCCGTCTTACGCGTCGGTATTGTTGTATTCGCAGGGATCAAAACCGTCATAACTCCGCCGAGCGTTTCAACACCGAGTGAAAGTGGTGTAACATCAAGTAAGAGAATATCTTTTTCCTCACCAGCAAGTATCGCACCCTGAATAGCAGCGCCAATTGCAACCGCTTCATCAGGGTTAACACTCTTGTTTGGCTCTTTACCGAAGAAATCACGAACTATCTGTTGAACTTTTGGAATTCGCGTTGAACCACCAACAAGAATGACTTCATCAATGTCGTGAATAGTCATCTTTGCCCTTCTTAACGCCTCCTCACACGGTGGAATTAATTTCTGAAGCAAATCATCAATCAACTGCTCAAACTTCGCTCTCGTCAATGTCATCTGCAAATGCTTTGGACCTGTACTTGTAGCGGTTATGAACGGAAGATTTATCTCCGTCTCAAGTCGGCTTGAAAGTTCAATCTTTGCTCTCTCGGCTGCTTCCTTCAACCTTTGTAAAGCTATCGGATCCTTGCGCAAATCAACCCCTTCCTGTTTCAAAAATTCCTCAGCTATCCAATCAATTATCCTCTGGTCAAAATCATCGCCACCAAGATGTGTATCGCCACTCGTTCCCTTAACCTCAAAAACGCCTTCGCCGATCTCAAGAATTGAGATATCAAATGTTCCACCACCAAGGTCAAAAACAGCAATTTTCATTTGTTTTCCTTTCTTATCAAGCCCAAAAGCTAAAGAAGCAGCTGTTGGCTCATTTATAATCCTTCTGACATTTAAACCAGCTATCTCACCTGCTTCTTTCGTCGCCTGACGCTGAGCATCATTAAAGTAAGCTGGTACCGTAATCACTGCATCGGTGATTTTCTCACCAAGATAAGCTTCGGCATCCTGTTTCAATTTCTGCAAAATCATAGCGGAAATTTCAGGTGGTGAATAAATCCTGTCGCCAATTTGAACCCTTGCGGTGTTGTTTGGACCACGGACAACCTTATATGGAACTCTCCTTGCTTCCTCAATCACCTCGTCATAAAATCTCCCCATAAAACGCTTGATTGAGTAAACTGTATTTTCTGGATTCGTTATCGCCTGACGCTTTGCGGGATGACCAACGAGTCGTTCCCCCGTCTTTGTAAATGCTACAACCGAAGGCAAAGTCCTCGGACCCTCCGAAGTCGGGATAACGACGACATCATTTCCCATCTTTACTGCTACGACAGAGTTGGTCGTCCCAAGGTCAATTCCAACGATTTTTCCCATACTCTTTCACCTCTTGTTTTTATTTTTAAAAAGTGATTTTTCTGTTAAATTTATATTGCAAAATGCGTGCCAAATATTCACATTGAAAATCAATTTAAAAACAACCGAAAAACCAAACACAAAACTGAAAAGATTTCACAAATTTAAGAATTTTTGTCCGATGAAAGTTAAAGCGACAGATGAAAATATAAAACTTGCTGGCTCAATCATAAAAAAAGGAGGACTTGTTGCTTTTCCAACTGAAACAGTGTATGGTTTGGGCGCTGATGCGTTAAACTCATACGCAGTGGCAAAAATTTTTGAAGTTAAAAATCGCCCGAGCTTTGACCCACTTATAGTTCACATTTCAAAAATTGAATGGCTTGAAAAACTCGTAAAAAAAATTGATGCCAGAGCCGAGAAACTCATCCGAAAATTCTGGCCAGGTCCTTTAACGCTTGTCCTGCTAAAGTCAAACATCGTCCCTGATATCGTCACAGCCGGGCTTCCAACAGTTGCCGTAAGAATGCCAGCACATCCTGTGGCTCTTGCTTTGATTGAGAACGCCCAAACCCCAATTTCCGCCCCAAGTGCAAACCCATTTGGTTACATAAGTCCAACCACAGCTGAACATGTTGAGAAACAGCTTGGTGACAAAATTGACTTGATACTTGACGGTGGAAAGTGTCCAATCGGGGTTGAATCAACTGTTTTATCTTTAATTGATGAAGAGCCAACAGTTTTGCGCCCGGGCGGTCTTCCAATTGAAGAAATTGAAAAAGTGATCGGTAAAGTCAAACTTCAAAGAAGCACCGATAAAATTTTATCACCCGGACAACTTCCCAAACATTATGCCCCGAGAACACCGATAAAAATTTTTTCTTCGCCTGATGAAATTAAAGAGGGTGATGATATAGGCGTCTTACTCTTCAAAAAAACCAACCGTGAAATAAAAGCAAAGCATGTTGAAATCCTATCCGAAAACGGTGACCTACGGGAAGCAGCGAGCAATTTATTTTCCGCTTTACATGAACTTGACTCCGCTGGGGTTAGAATAATCTATGCGGAGGCGATACCAGAGGTTGGGCTTGGTGTAGCAATAATGGACCGCTTGCGTAAAGCAAGCGGTCAAAGATAAAAAAATGGGGGG
>NZ_FAOO01000001.1:126265-142568 GCF_900070205.1 Candidatus Thermokryptus mobilis
CTTACGCCCCGCCAAAAATTTACTTCACCAGAACCATCTTCCTTGAAAAGGCATAACCACCAGCTGTAAGACGATAAATATAAACACCAGAGGGCAAATCACTCGCATTGAATTTTACTTTATATGAGCCCGGCTCAAGGCGCTCATCTAAGACTTCCCTAACAATCTGTCCAAGCGAGTTATAAACTGCTAATTTAACCTTTGAAGCGATCGGTAGGCTGAACTCTATAATAGTTTCAGGATTGAACGGATTCGGATAATTTTGCTTCAATTCAAACTTTGCCGGTAATTCAGAAGTTCGCTCATAAACATTAACGAACCTTGAATAGTCAGTATTTTGCGGATCGTAATTTGTCCATCCCAAATCCCATCTCTCGCTTTGATTTGGACCAAATGCACCAACCCAATTAACTGGAACAAAGAAAGGGTCTCGCAATCTTGGATTTGTAAAATCTGCCCTGTTAAGGACGGGTGAATCTGAATAAGGAATTGGATTCGGATTTGAAAGATTAAATGGATCAATCAATTTTAAATCACCGACAGTGGGCAAAATTGAATTGTTATTTGATGCAGATAAAAACCACGACTTGGCATCAAAACCTGAAACATTTGTTGTAACAGTGTTTGCTGACTTAACTCCGGCGATTATGACATTTTTTATCTGAAGCGTATCATTCCTCGCATCATTAACAACGTTAGAACCATCAAGAAGAATTCCAACAGGCCAACCCGCAATGATACTATTGTAAAAACTTAAACGAGTTGATCTACGCAGATGAGCCCCACGCTTGAAATTTGGATTATATCCAGTGAAAGTTGTATCAGGCACTGGACCAATGAAAGTAACATTGCTGAAAATCGCCGATGTCCTCGGTGTGTTGGTTGACCCTGAACCGTCATTATCAGACTCAAATCCGTTGCTCCCGCTTATATCAGCTATATTCGGGTCCCTTATCCCAAGTGCAAATTGAACCTTCCCTGAATATCCAAAGTCAATATCAAAATCATCATCAAGCCCCTTGTATGCTATAAGATACCTTGCATTAACATTTCCACCAAACCATTCAAATGAATCGTCACCGGAATAACTGACTTGGACATATTCAATTAATGTTTTCCTTCCAACCCCACCAAGCGTCAAACCGTTAATCTCATTATCTGGGGCATAAGGTATGCCTGGGAATTCAATCCTAACATACCTAAAAACACCACTGCTATCATCTGGGTTATCACCTCCATAAATTCCATCATCACCAAGCCCGCCTTCAATCACAGCTGTTCCGCCAGGGACATTAATTGGGGCTCTTCCAAGTATAATCACGCCACCCCAATCCCCAGCTGCTCTTTGACCCTTTGGCTGAGCACTTGTAAATACAATCGGTCTTTCCTTTGTTCCGTTTGCGTAAATTTTCCCACCTCTTTTAATTATCAGTGAACCTTTCGTCTCTTTTTCTCCGTATATTATTGTTCCAGGTTCAATCGTAAGTGTAGCGCCATCTTCAACAATGACAAAACCACGCAAAAGATACTGTTTATCAGCCGTAAGCGTCATATTCTGCGTTATCCTTCCCTGCAAGACAACTACATTTGACGGCGGTTGAGAAAACAATTGTTCAAATTGAAAGAAAACAAACATGACCACAGCAATGATTTGCGCAAGTTGTTTAGCCATTCTCATTTTTACCTCCTTGATTTTTGTTTTTATTATAGTTTAACTGTGAAATCAAGAGAAACGCTCGCATTGGTTGATATTTTGCGATAAATGTAATTCCCCTGCTTTAAAACTATCGGTGTGGTAGTCAAATTTTTCCCGATCAAGTTGATACTTAAAGATTTTGTCAATTTTAACCCCATTCTTAAATCAATCTGATATCTTGCGATCTCAATTATATCATCTTGATACTGGGTTGAAACATCATAAACCCTCGGTCCTATCAAGCTGAATAAAACTCCAAAATTAAACCTTGAATCCGACTTTTCATAAGCGACATACAAATTTGCCATATAAGGCGCCTGCCCTTGCAAGCTTCTTCCTCTTCTTTCAATCGTCCATTCCGTCCCTTCAACATCAACTGATGACTTGATAACGGAAAAATTACCGATGAACTTCAAAAACTTAACATTTTTAATAAATTCAATTTCAGTCCCATACACACTTGCATACTTAGCGTTCTTAAATGTCCTCTCCGAGCCAAGTGCACTCCCCGAGACAACAACCTTTTCAATCGGTGATTTAATGTGTTTGTTAAACACCCCGACCGATAGCATATCGTCCCCCTTGCTGAAAATCTCAAACCTTAAATCATAGTTAAACGAGACAGCTCTGCGAAGTGATGAATCTCCTCTAACGCTTGTTTGAGTGTAGAAATCAAAGTATAAAAATGGCGCTATTTCCCTTAATTCCGGCTTGTTTATAGTTTGGCTGTAGGATAACTTCAAATTAACGAAGTGCGATGGCGAATACTTAACCAAAACTGATGGTAGAAAATCAATATAATTTTTTTCAATTATCACATCGCTTAAATCTGCGAAATCCCTCGTGTATATTTTCTGATTAACCCTTTCAACCCTAACCCCGGAAACAAAGCTTATTGACTGTGCTTTAAATCTGAACGGGAGCTCAAAACTTAAATAGTAAGCGATATTTCTATCCGTAGCTTTATATCTGTTAGTTCCATTCTTATATTCATCAAGTGAAAATCCATTTCTCCTGAAATTGTCGGCTATAAAGATTGAATCCGGAGGTAAATAATACATTCTGTAGTCGGTCCAGCCATTTAAGTTAACGACAACGCCGATGAGCCGAAACTCAAAATTTCGCTTCGTTTGCCAAAGGTCAAAACCGGATGTGAATTTAAACCTCCAAATAGGGAATTTAACTTGACTTCTAATTTCCTTGACTTCATCTCTCAAATCCGAAAACAAAATACCACCGTTTTTTAGGTTTGCTTGAGGACCTAACACAACAACAAATTTTGACTCCGTATCACCGATATCGCGCCCATAAACAAGCCGTCTACTATCGGGTTGATTATTCCTAACTGTTGAAGTGCTCGCTTTCCAATTCAAGCTTACATCTCCAAAACTATGCTCGCCATAAACTTGAGCGAAATTCAAATTGCGACTCTCAACCCCGGTCATCAAATGAATTTGTTCAGTCCCTTGATCTGTATATTGAAAACCGCGCAAATGTGAAAACATATCTTCAAACATCACCGTTGAAATCCCCCTCAATCCAATTGTATGGTTTGAAAATTTAGCTTGAAGTTCAATTAAACCACCAAATTGTGCCTCCCTTTCATACTTGTTACCTTGATATTCAAATCTTTTAGACCAATCACCCTCATATTCATAAAGTTCAAGTTCCTGTTTTAACGATGTCCTTCTATAAATTACCGCCATTGAATACGATAAATGAGATTTAAACAATTTCCCAATCCTAAGGAAACTCATCCTTAAATCAGGGAGATGATACAAAGAGTTCTTGTTCAGCAGATTAGGTATCTCTTTCGCAAACAAACTTCTCTGTTCAACTGGAATCTTGGAAATGTCGGATGGGAAATTGCTCGGAAGTCCAATCTTTCCATTAAGAACCCCAAAAAAACTCAATTTGTCCATGCCGTAGACAGAAAAACTATTAAATGTTATCCCAGGTATGCCATTTAGAGAAAAACTGAATTCGTTTAGCGTTGACTCTGGGAACGAGAGCGTCATTATATCAATAAACCCACCCGAAGAGCTCCCCGGCAAATCCGGAGTGAATGTTTTGACAATCTTAACACTTTGAACAAGACCAGCTGGAATTAGATCAAACGCAAAAGACCTTTTATCTGGTTCGGTTCCCGGCAAAATAGACCCATTCAAAGTCACAACATTGTATCTCTCGTCAATTCCACGAACATTTACAAATTTGTTTTGTTTAACGCTCACTCCAACGACCTTTGACATCAGATCCGCTGAAGTAGTAGCGATCGTCATTTTTATCTGTTTGTAGCTTAACCCATCAAAAATGTTTGTGCTTATCTGCTTCTCCGCAATAAACCCCAAAATAGAGGTATTGTCCCGCACCGCTGAAGCAGTAACTTGAACCTCACCGAGCTCAACAACTTCTGGCTTTAACCTAATTTCCAAAATGATATCTTTGTTAACACTTAACAATGTATCAAGCGTCTTATACCCGATATAGCTAAATTTAATTCTGACATTCCCGGGGCTAACTTTAATTTTGAAATGTCCGTCAATCCCAGTTGAGGTGCCTGTTCCTCTATCGGGAAGAAAGATATTCACCCCCGCAAGTGGTTCCCCAGTGGAAAAATCATAAACCTTACCTGAGATTTGAACTTGTGAAAAGAGAAAATCAACCAAAAACAGCACGATTAACAGCAGTAATAACTTCATCTTCATAGCTTGCTCAACAATTTATTTTTCTTCCGCAGGAAATATAGCAGGATAGAATTAAGCCATGATTAAAAAAAAGTTAAAATTCAATTAACGCAGGGCTTTCAAAGTGATGTAAATTGCGAGGTTATTAACCGACTTTTAACAAAACTTTGCAATTGGATTGATTCCGTCAGCAACATAGGAAAATACTTTTGATGTGAAACTACACTTTCGGTCTCATGCCCCTCTTCTGTCTATTGACTTTTAACAGATTTTTTTTTATTATTAGTGAAAAGCCTTAAAATTAAGGAGGTGTGAGATTTATGAAGAAAATTTTGTTTTCCATTGCGGTTTTGATCTTGCTCTCTTCATTTGTTTTGGCACAGGGTGGAAATTCAACGAAACCGGAAGTTGAGGCGGCAAAGCTTTTCAATGAGGGAAATTCATTATTAAGAAGCGGTAATTATAAAGCCGCAATTGAAAAATATGATGAAGCGTTGAAACTTTATCAAGATCCAAAATTTTATTACAACAAGGGCATTGCCTTAAAAGCGCTCAGACAAAATGACGAGGCGATAAAGGCGTTTAAAGAGGCAATAAATCTGAAAAATGATTTCGCTCCAGCTTATAACGCCATCGCTGGAATTTATCTTACACAGGGCGATTACGATAGTGCCATTGAAAATTACACCAAGGCGCTTGAATATGACAGTAAGCTTGATGTGGCGATTAAAGGAATAGTTGAAGCGTTGATAGGAAAGTCCAATGCTTTGATTCAAGCTGGAAAGTTTCAAGAGGCGCTTGATTTTCTTATGAAAGCGACAACTTACAGACAGAACTATCCGAAGGTTTATGTCATGCTCGCTGTTGTTTACAACAAACTCTCCCAACACGATAAAGCGATTGAAGCAGCGAAAAAGGCGATAGAATTGAATCCAAAAGGTGCGAATGCCGATGCTTATTTTGAACTTGGAGTTGCCTACAAGCGCCTCGCTCAAGTTGAGGAAGCAAGAAAAGCTTTCCTTGAAGCGAAAAAAGACCCACGACTTGCAAGAAATGCACAATATGAACTTGATGATCTATTGAAAAAGCAATAAATTTTTAACAAAGGTTTTAGTCCGCCCTGCTTCTTGAAAGGAGGCAGGGTTTTTTATTTTTAATTCAATTTTTACCGATTATGAAACAAGATATAAAATTCTTGACACGAATTGTCTCACTTGTCTCAGCGGGGAAACTCAAAAAATTAAGCGTTGAAATTAAAAGAGCTTCAAAAAGAAAAGTAAATGTCAGAAGGATTGAAGAAGCAATTCTACAGTGTTATCTTTTCGCTGGGTTTCCAGCAGTAATAGAAAGTTTCAAGGTTTTAAGAGATGTGGTTGGGCAAAGCAACGCAAAGGCAAGGGAATACGAGGTTGGAAAGTTTTATGTTAATGGAGTTGAAACCTGTCGCAAGGTTTACAAAGAAGATTATGAAAAGTTGATTCAAAATATGAAAGCACTCCATCCAGAGATCGCTCAATGGATGATAATAGAAGGTTACGGGAAGGTTTTAAGTAGAGATGTGTTAAGTTTGAAGGAGCGGGAGATTTTAAATGTGGCGATTTTAACGATGCTGGGTTGGGAAAGACAATTGCGTTCGCATTTAAAAGGCGCTTTAAATGTCGGGGTTGAAAGAAGACAGATTTTTAAAGTCTTCAAAAATATTGCTGATATTTGCGGACGAAGAAAAATTAAAAAAGCAAAGGAAATTTTTTTAACGCTTCAAAAACGAAATTAAGTCAGCTATATCCTGATCCGTCAGCTTATCCGGTGTGAAAAACGGCATCATCATGGTCTGGCTTTCCATGGGGGAACCCGCACGGATAAATTCAATTATTTTTTCTGGGTTAATTTCAATGCTAAAAAGCGGTGGTCCAATTGAAATTTCTTCGGAATGACATTGTTGACATGCTTTTTCGTAAATTATCTCCCCATTCTGTGGATTCCCCTTCAAGCTTAAAATTTTAGATTTGAAATTTTCTAATTTTGCCAATCTATCCTTTTCATCTTCCCATGGCAATATGGGTTTAATGTCGTTAATTTTAGGCTCAGCGTCACCGGTTATAAATTCAAAGTAGGCTATAAGTGCTGAAGCATCCTCTGGAGGAAGAGCTTTGAAGGGATTTTTGATGTTATCCTTTCTTTGATACATAACTACGCAGAGCCCAGCACCATAAGCAGTTGCTTCAAGCGCTTCACCACGAAATCTCCCATACCAGGTTGTCTTTTTCTTCGTCACCCCGATGAGATTATGCCCGGGTCTAATTCTATCGTCGGGATATTTTTCATCGTCAAAGTCGGCGTGGCAGTTCGCACAAGCAAGCCCGGTTGAACCATAATTTGAATCATAAAAAATTTTCCTACCTCGCTCCACCTCCTCGGGCAATTTTACGGTTTGATTCCTTGAACAAGCCAGTAATAGAGCCGGGAGCAAGATTAAAAACAATGTTTTCCTCATAAAGGGGCGCTTCTTTATTCTTGTTGAAAATTGAGACAAAGGGTTGAAATTTTATTGTTCATATTTGCCACATCTATCACTGAAAATATATGAAAATTAGAAAATTTTAAAAATTTTTCCTCTGGCATAAAACTTGTTATAAATATTCTTTGCAAATAAAAAAACAAAATTTCAGGTGCAAAAATGCGCCGTAAAATTACAATTTTGGGGGTATTACTTCTAATGGTAGGCGTTGCCCTTGCTCAAAAAGCGTATATCAAAATTGAGGGAATTTCCCCACATGTCCTTGAGGAAATGGGGATTATGAACCTTGATAGTGTTTCTTCAGGACTGCCAGTGGTTGGAACTGGAACGGTCGTTTGGCTTAGAGGTTATGATGTTTCAGGAGATACTGCTTTTAAACCAGCTACAAGTTATGAATGGTCAATAGTTGGGCGTCCATCAGGTTCAACTGCCACATTGAGCGCTACAAATCAACAGCTTGTAACATTTAAGCCAGATGTTGCCGGCTCTTACCAGGTCAAGCTTGTTGTAAATGGTGTTGATGATACGACAATCACGATAATCGCTGCAAATTATACTGGAGTTAATTGGAAAGACCTTAGTGGCGCATCGCTTAATTGTGCTTCTTGCCATAAGTCGGCAACGCCTGAAGTTTACAACAAGTGGGTTGCTTCTGACCATGCCACGATATTTGAGAGGGGAATGAACGGTCAGGTTGCGCCTTATTGGGGTCCAAACTGCTGGAGATGTCACACGACTGGTTATAACACTATGGCAAATAATGATGGATTTGACGATGTAGCAACACAGCTTGGTTTTGACTGGAATCAATGGAAACCACCAAGGGCTGGGTTATTTGATTCGCTTTTAACGACGGATAAGAAAATGTTGAGTTTAGTCGCAACAATTGGATGTGAGAGTTGCCACGGACCAAAGAATCCAAATCATTTTGGTGCCGGGACACAACCAAAGACGATGAGTTCCGAGGTTTGTGCACAATGCCATAATGAACCATGGAGACATAATCGGTATGTACAGTGGGAGTATTCAGGTCATGCTGAAGCGGTCTGGTCAAGAGCCTTTCCTTCAACTGGGGAAACGACAATTCAACCGGGTCAGTATAATCTTAATGTATGTGTGCGTTGTCACGATGGAGCTGCTTTTGTTGCATTTGTTAGAAATGAGGAGTTTGATAACAGAATCGCAACTGGTTACAGCCGTATAAAGCATACCGCGATAACTTGCCAGACTTGTCATGACCCGCATTCAATGGAATTGCGTCAAGCACCGACTACAGCCGACACGCTTGCAAATGGATTTAACTATTCATCAATTGACCTTGGGAAAGGAAAACTTTGTATCAATTGTCACAAATATCGTAGAAATGCTTTGACTTATGTTACGACAAATCTAAGTGCTATATGGGGTCCGCATCATGCTGGTGCTGGAGATGTATATCTTGGTCAAAATGGTTATACCTGGGGGGTTAACCTGCCAAGCAGTGTTGGGCATCGGCTTGTTGAAAATTCTTGTGTTGGTTGCCATATGTCTGCAACACCTGACACAGGTCATGTTGCCAGAGATAAAATTGGGATGCACACTTGGAAGATGAAATATATCGCGCCCGACGGTCAAGAATATGATAATATCACTGGTTGCGTGCAGTGCCATACAGGGATTACGAAATTTGACGATATACTGGCATCCTATGATTATGATATGGACGGGACAAACGAACCATTTATGAAGGAAGTTGATGGTCTACTTGAAAGACTTGCGATGGCTTTACCGCCAAGAGGACAACCAACCGTTGATTGGCAACAAATCAGAACAGACCCTGATTCTGTCAGGTTAAAGCAAGCCTATTGGAACTACAGATATGTCCAAGAAGATAAAAGCCATGGCGTTCACAATCCAAAGTATGTCGTCGCCTTGTTGCAACTTTCAATTAGTAAGTTGACAGGTGTTGAATTCACTCAGCCAGAGATTCCAGTTGCCTTTGAATTGTATCAGAACTATCCTAATCCATTCAACCCATCCACAAAGATAGGATTTGCATTGCCGAGAGAATCAAAAGTCAAGCTTGAGGTGTTCAATGTCCTTGGTGAGCGTGTTGCTGTTTTGAAAGATGAGATTATGCCAGCGGGCGTGCATGTGGTTGAGTTCAACGCTACTGGACTTTCAAGCGGTGTGTATTTCTATCGGCTTACGGCTGGTGATTTCGTTGATACGAAGAAAATGGTTTTGATGAAGTAAAAGTTAAAGGCGGGTTCTTTTGAACCCGCCCTTTTTATTTCCATTCTTTAATTCCCTCTAAATCAATCATCGTTTTAACTAGCTTTGGTGGGATTGGCTTTTCAGGGTTTATTTTAAAAGCTTTCAAAAGCCGTTCCTTTGCTGTTTTTATGACATCATCTTTATCGGTATAAAAAACCGCAAGTGGTTCGCCAGTTTGAACCTCATCACCAATTTTCTTTTTTAATACAATTCCCGCTTTCGGGTCTATAAGATCATCAACTTTTGTTCTACCAGCCCCGAGCATAACCGATACAAGCCCTATTTCAAGCGTGTCTATTGAATATACATAGCCATCAAACATGCTTTTAACTTCAATAGAATGTTTTGGAAGCGGATATTTTTCTGGATTTTCAATGAAACTTACATCACCGCCTTGTCTTTCTACGAGTTGTAAAAATTTCTCATACGCTTCGCCAGAATAGATGACCTTTTTAGCGATTTTAATTCCGTCTTCAATTGATCTTGCTTTTTCACCAAGCATTATCATAGCCCCAGCAAGGGTGTAAGTTAATTCCATTAGATCTGGAACTTCAAAACCGCGCAAACATTGAACTGACTCAATCACCTCAAGCCAATTTCCAACAGCGTATCCAAGCGGTTGATTCATATCTGTTATGAATGCGATGACTTTTTTACCAAAATTTTTCCCAATTGTAAATAGTGTTTGAGCGAGTTCAAATGCCTTTTCGTATTCACGCATGAAGGCTCCGTTTCCAGTTTTAACATCAAGGACAAGGGCGTCAATTCCTTCTGCAAGTTTTTTGCTCATTATGCTTGCTGAAATGAGAGGAATTGATTCAACTGTGGCTGTGACATCACGAAGGGCGTATATCTTTTTGTCAGCAGGCGCTATTTCTTGAGTTTGACCGATCATGACAAGACCAATCTCTGAAATGACTTTTTTATATTCAATTATTGAAAGGTTTGTTTTGAATCCCGGAATTGATTCAAGCTTGTCAAGTGTTCCGCCCGTATGACCGAGCCCTCTTCCTGATATCATTGGAACGGGAACACCGGCTGAGGCGACAATCGGTGCAAGTATAAGAGAGATTTTATCTCCTACCCCACCAGTTGAATGTTTATCAACTTTAACACCGGGGATATCGGAAAGGTCAACGATTTCCCCAGAATGTAACATAACCTCCGTCAAATGGGTTGTTTCCTCAAAGTCCATGCCTTGAAAGTAAACCGCCATCAAAAAAGCTGACATTTGATAATCTGGGATCGTTCCTTTGATGTAGCCATTGACGAAGAATGAAATTTCATCTTTTGTTAATTTTCTACCATCTCTTTTTTTTCTTATTATCTCGGCTGGTAGCATCTGAGGTGAAGTTTTGTTTTTAAATTTTTTGAAGTATTTCAACTGCGAGGTGATATTTTTTGAAAGGTGGGAGAAGATAAGCTCCTTGGACGAGATGTTTTGCTTCTTTTAGAAATTGAGCTGAAATTTCAACGCCTACTTTTCCGGCGTCATCACGGGCAAGGAAAAGTTTCTCACGAACCCAATCAGGGATGAAAATTCCTGGGACTTCGTTATGTAAGAATTCTGCGTGTTTGTAGCTTCGCAAAGGTAAAATTCCAAGCATCACGGGTATTTTAAGATGTTGTATTTTTTTAATGAAGAGTTCAAGCGTTTTCATTTCATATAAGGGCTGGGTGAAGGCAATTTGAGCCCCAGCTTCAACTTTTTTTTCAAGTCGTGATATTTCGTAGTCAAGATTTTGAGCTGTTGGATTGACAGCACAAGCGATGAGAAAATGCGTCGGCTCACCGATTGTGTTACCCATTGCGTCAAGTCCGTGGTTCATATTTTTCAAAATCCTTATCAAGCCGATTGAATCAACATCTTGAACGGTTGTCGCATTTGGGAAGTCGCCGATTTTAGCTGGGTCGCCAGTTATCGCCAATATATTTTTCACTCCAAGTGCCCAAGCCCCAAGCAAAAGCCCTTGAAGCCCTATTAGATTTCTATCTCTGCAAGCTATGTGGGTTATGGTTTCCATTCCCGTTTTTGTTTGAACGAGATGTGAAATTGTCACAGGATCCATTCTAAATCTTGCCCTTGCCCCATCTGTTATGTTAACTGCATCAATGCCATTTTCTTTTAAATAGCTTGCACCTTCAATTACAGACGACATATCAACTCCGCGTGGGATATCAAGTTCAACCGTGGTTAGAAATTTTTTACCAATTTTTTTTGCGAAGTCTGATCTTTTATCTTCAATTATTATCGTACTTTCCTTTTTCTCGTCTTGAATCTGTTTTGCTTTGATTTCAATTTTTGGCTTTTTCAATTTTATATCCTTTATAGCTTGTGCGATTGCTTTTATGTGCGATGGCGTTGAACCACAGCATGCGCCGATGATTTTAACCCCGGCTTCAACAAGTTGTTTCGCATAAGTTGCAAGATATTCGGGACTTGCATGATAAACCGACCTCCCATCAACGAGCGTTGGAATTCCAGCTGCAGGTTGAGCCGAAAGTATGACATCATCTTGATACATATTTTTTATGATTGAGAACATCCTTTGCGGTCCAACGGTGCAATTTGAACCAACAACAGTCACGCCCTTTTCTTTTATATGCTTTACAACTTCAATCGGAAAATCAGTCGCAAGTATTGCCCCGTCCTCTGGAAATGTTTTTTGAGCTATTATCGGGATTTTATCTGAGACCTCCTTAACGGCATCAATAGCAGCATCAAGTTCATTTAAACTTACAAATGTTTCAAGTATTATCAAGTCAACGCCAGCTTCAATTAAAATTTCAGCTTGCTCTTTTATCGCATCCTTAACCTGCTGGATTTTAACCTTACCGAGTGGCTCAAGGAGTTTACCAGTAGGACCTATTGAACCAGCGACATAGACATTTTCACCTGCAACTGACTTAGCAATTTCAACTCCAGCTTTGTTAATTTCTTTAATCTTATCTTGAAGATGGTAAAACTCAAGTCGGAATCTATTCGCATCAAATGTGTTCGTCTCAATTATCTCAGCACCCGCCTCTATATATTCACGATGTATCCTTTCAACTATGTCCGGGTTCAAGATATTGTGAATGCATCTTGGTTGCTCAGGATATTCATAAAGGTCAAGCATCGTCCCCATCGCACCGTCGCATATTATAGGTCTATCATCTAACAAGCGTTCAACGAATGGTTTTTTCATGGTTTAATCACCCTATTTTTTTACGGTATTTCAGCTTCAACAATCCGCCATAAGTGCTGGCAAGGAAATCTGTTGTGATAAAGCGTTCTGTTAAGTATGACGGAGTCAAGCCCAAACTTTTCAAGCTCAATTAATCTTTTGAGCTCCGGATATCCGTTAAGTTCACCAAAAGCGGTAATTTTCAACCCGGATTTCATTGAGAACTCCTTGAGCGCATCGTAATTTATAGTTTCATCGTCAAAAACATCTTTATAAACAACCCTTTCAAAACCCATCTCTTTAAGTTCAGATGCTATCTCAACCGCAGGTGCGTTTTCTATCTTGCTGACACAATTTTTCGCCTCAATTATGAAGGATATCCTTTTGGATGAAAATTCCTTTATGAGGTCCTTAAGAAGATACTTGTCTTTGATCGCCACATCATCAAGGACAACTCGCAGAGCTCCAAGCTCAAAAGCTCTCTTTACATTTTCATAATTTCTAAAGCCACCGCTCACTTGAATCGGTATATCAACTGCATTTGAAATTTTCTCTATCATCTCCCAATTTTCCGGGCTACCCGTTAGCTTCCCTTCCCCATCAATTAAGTGTAATATCTTTGCATTTTCACTTCTCCAAATTTTCGCCATTTCAACCGGATCATCCGGATATACCTTTTCGGGCAAACCCTGGATCAAACAGGCACATTTACCTGCTTTTATTTCAATAGTTGGTATAACCAAAATCATTGCCTTTTCCTTTAACCTGTTTATGCAAGTTTAAATGTATTCAAATTGTTTATTTTTTTCAAGTGAAAAAGAGTTTGTTTCCCCAATTGGGTTAGGAAAGGGAAAATTGACATAACGATGATTTGATCTCCCCAACTTTACACTTCCAAAAGGACAGGAAAAATCAAGTAATCAAAAGCGTGAACTTGCTGACCCTTTAAAAGACGAATTTTAGCAAGATCATCGCTCCAATAATTATGAGCGTAGCGAAAATAATTATAGCGGGATAACCCTTAAGCGGTTGAATTGATTCGTTTATTGAATTTATAGATGAAGTTAAGCTTTGACCTTGCTTTTTCAACTCCGACAGAATCTCTGATTTTAAAACCTTAAACTCTTCGGAAATATCCTTTTTCAATGTTCCAGATATTTTGGGGACTTCCGTAACCACGACGGTCACTTTTTCTGCAAGGTTTCCAATGTTATTTTGTATTTCAAATTGAGATGTCGCTATCTCATCAAATAAAGTTTTTATCTCGCGAATTTGTGCATCTATTGATTGTAAACTATCATCAAACTTAACAGAGGGATTGAAAGTGAGCGAGCTTGTGCTCAAAGATATTTCCTCTGAAATCTTCTTCAATGTTTCAAGACCAGCTTTCATCTCCTCTGAAAAGTTTTTCAGGTACTCGGCATCGGGAAATTCAGGAACTATAAATTCTCTTTGTGCTTGGGCAAATTTTATCTCATCAAGTTTTATATTTATCTCACTAAGGACTTGATCAAAGTTAATGGTTTGAGCAGTTGTTTCGGGAGATGGGATGCTTTGATAAATGTTTTTCAATTCAGCTATGTTTTGATTGACATTGTTAATTAAATTGCTTATTTCATCTTTGAACTCATTTATCCCAGAAAGATCAATCTCTCCGTTTATCTCAAGCGAATTTATTTTTTCAAGTAGCGATTCCTTCAAGGAGTTCGTTAAACCAAGGACTTTTGAGTCAATATCGCTCAGGGTTGATTCTATAAGCTGGCTGATGTGTTTGCTGATCTCATTGTTTATCGTTGCCCACGAGTTTTGAATTAAAAGAAGGTTGGTCTCAATTGATGATAATTTATTTTTCATTTCTGCGATTTCGTTTATCGCTGGACCCATCAAATACGGCATGAGGTCCGCGTTGTTTTCAAGAAATGAACGCAGGTCACTTTTTGAAAGAAACTCCCGGAGTTCTGTTCTGTATTTTTCCAATTCAGATATTATTTTTGTATTTAGGTCAGTAAATTGCTGGTTTAATTCAGCGAGTTTTTGTGTGAAGAAGTTATTTATTTCAATGACCTTATAGCTTAGGTTCGTAACCCGTGATATAAACTCCGAGTTGAGAAGTCGGAATTGTTCCTTTAGAGTTTCAAGTTCTGTTTTGATGTTAAGTTTCTCTTCAAGATAGTTAAACTTTGACTCCTTCAACTGTAAAAGTTTAGCTTCAATTTCCCTTTCAAGGGCACCAAGCCGATCGGTCAAAAACCTTTGAAGTTGTTCATAAGTTACATAATTATTAGTTGGGCGCAATTCTTCCAACGGCATTTTAAACCTCCCGAAATTTTTTGTTTCTGTTTAAATTATAATAAATTATTTGACAAATGTCAAGCGTAACACGGTTTTCTGAGACATTTGAAGATGCCCGCTTGACAATAAAACCGAAAATTTGTATTTTCAAGCAGAAACCAAAACAAAGCGGAGTGGTTTTTATGAATAGGGTTTTTATTATAGTTTTAATCCTACCATTTATTTTAACTTTGACAATGGGACAGGAATTAAAATATGAGAGGAAATCAATCTCCTATGTTGATGTCCTTCTCGTCTCAAACCCAGAAATAAAAATTGAGGGGAAACAAGCAAGTTATCTTACCAAAAAGCTTCGCGAGTATATTGAAATGCCAAGGTTTGATTATAACCCGATTCCGGAGGAATTGGTTGCCGACTTTAAATCAGAGCTTGGGTCCAGGGGCTCTTCAATTTCACTTGATGAGATAGTTGAACTTTTAAAGGAAAAGTTTGTCCCGAAGATAATTGAAATTCTTGATATTGAAAAGGAAATAAGAGCACAAGGTCTTTTGACCGAAGCTCAAAGGAATAGCTTTATAGCAACAAAAGCAAAAGCTCTTGGGATAACAGCAGAACAGGCGATGAAAATTATGAATTCCGCTTTTATCTATGTGCCTGTGATAAGCAAGTATAATACATATGCCTATGGTCAAACTTATACTGTTGAGCTTAGTGCGGGCGTTGTTTGGTATCGCGTTGTCTACAGCGAAGATGGAACATCAAATCTTAAATTAACCGTTAAGAAAGAGACAAGAGGTATCGGTGTTGGTACAATAGGTAAAGAAATAAAACATGAAGGAGAGAAAGTTGATTACAAAGAATATGCTTTTAGAACCGCAGCAATTGCCCTTGCTCGTGATATTCAAGTTGCGATAAGGGACATACCTGAATTTCGCCTTGGTGCGCAAGTAGCAGAGGTTTATTCAAACGCTATATCATTTCCAATGGGAAAAAGAGAGGGGATAAAAATTGATGACGGATTTGATCTTGTTGAACTGCAAGAAAATCCAAGCGGTGGAGTGATTCAAAAGAAAATTGGGTTTGCTCGCGTGATTCAAGTTGCCGATAACCGCTCAAACCCAAACCGATTTTCAAAAGCGAGAGTTATAATTGGAAGAGGTCTTGAACCCGGAATTTATGTCTCTGAAAGACCAAGATTGCCAATTGACTTGCTTGTAAGTTTAAAAAGTAATCCATTCACTATAACATTGACCGATTTTTGGAGCGGTGAAAAACAAGTTGAAACAATGATCGGTTATTCAATTCACGGAGAATTGCTTTATAATTTGGGACGGAATTTGAATATCTCACAACTTTGGGTTGGAGGCGGACTTTCAATCGGTGGTGGAAGCGCAGAAAATCTTGATATTATGAAAAGTATCTTTGGGGATAAACCGGATGTTTCAATACTTGAGTATAACGCTGTTTTGATAAAGAGGTTTTATTTGCCATATAGATTTTCAGTTGTTGGTAGGGCTGATCTTGTTGGTGAAATAGTTAATTTCTCAAAAAATGATGCTGAACTTAATCATTCAGGGCTCGGATTTTCACTTGGGCTTGGGATTGAATATATTGCGACACCAGATATAAATGTTGGATTAGGACTTGGTTACAGATTTTTCTCAGAGAGTGAAGAGTGGGAAGGAGG
>NZ_FAOO01000001.1:143126-151992 GCF_900070205.1 Candidatus Thermokryptus mobilis
GCAGGGAATCATTCAGGTATGATTTTTTCAGTTTATCTGAATTATTCTTTGCCCAAGCTTGGCTTTGATCCGATAGCAGCGATAAGAGGTGCCATTGGATGGTGATGTGCTTTGGAGCACAATTTTAAAATCCCTTGTTCTTTAATTTTAAAGCGAAAAACAAAAAGAGTTTGCGATGCTTAAAAGAAAAATTTTATGCCTTGTTTTCATCGTTTTGTTTTCTACTGTTTCAAACTCCCAAAAGAATCTGCCCATCTCGCGTGAGGCGACATTTCTTGAAAGTTATTCCCCAACCGAAGTTACAATCAGAGCTTCTGGCATTGGGAAGAACAACGCTCAAGCTGAGCTTGACGGTAGAAGATCGGCTGTTTATTTCGTTTTAATTGGGTCAACTGACCCGATACTTCAGACAAATGAAGAGCGTATGGCATTTGAGAAAATTCAAGACGAGATATTGGATGAAAATAATATCAAGCGGTATATATCTTTTGAAACGACGGAATATGAGCAAAGGGTCAAGCTTTCAGATGGGAGAGTGAAGATAACGAAAGTTTATCGTGTGAACAAGAAACTTTTAACGGACGATCTCATAGCGAGAAATGTCATAAAGCCAAAGGAGGAGATAACAGAAGCGATCGGTTTGCCGTTCATTATGGTTGTCCCAGAGGCACCGAAAGGTGTAAGTCCGGTAGACCTTTTAAGAAGTGATAGGTTGTTGAAAAAAGGAGCTGAAGTTATTGAGTCATATCTTACAGCTCGCAAATATGATGTTCAAGTCCCAGAACAAATGGAGACATTAAGTGAGCTTGCCCAGGCGCAGGCAGGTTTAAAAGGGGTTGAAGAGGATTATGCTTACCAACTTGCTCTTGCCATTGGAAGCGATATCTACATAACCTACAATGTGAAAGTTGAAAAAAGATATATTGGAAGTACGGAGTATAGGAAAGCTGTTGTAGCTGCACGGGCGTATGAAACTACAACTGCAAGATTGCTTGGGACAGAGACGGGCTATAGCGGTGAGTACGCAGTGCCAGAAGAAGCGGTCGTTGAAGAAGCGATGAACGATGCGATTGATAAAGTGTTAAGCAGGATAATGGCTTATTGGAAGGAGGACCTAACACGCGGGCTCCAGTTTAAACTTATCTTTAGAATAACCGGAAACTTTGATGAAGATGCACACGATGAGATACTTTTGGCAACAGAGCAAGTCCTAAAAAAGGTTTGCAACAGAACTAAACAAAATGTCGTAACAGATCAAACACTGGATTATATCGTTTGGGTTAACCCGCAAAAGTATAATTCACCGCTTGCACTTTTCAGAGATATAAGAAGCGGGATTGAATCGCAGGTGCCTGTGAAGGTTCGCAGAATCAGCGCTAACAGGAAAATGTTAATACTTGAAATAACCGGTTAAAATAAACTTGGATTTCAAATGAAGCGATTTCTAATTTTAGTTTTGCTTTTTTCCTTTAATTTATCCGCCCAGCCGTCTTGGTATAAGACGCAGACACATCCGAAATATCCAAAGGAGTTTTACATACTTGGAATTGGTGCAAGCGTCGGCGAAGATGCAAGGGAAGCAGCAAAGCAAAATGCGGTCGCAGATGTAGCATCGCAGATTAGGGTTCAAGTTCAATCCGAAATCACAAGTTTAGAAAAAGAAAGAATAATCAACAAGGAATCGGATTACTATTCTGAGTTTCAGCAGAAGTCAAAGACGATCATTGACGAGGTTTTAACAGGATGTGAGATCGTTGAGATGGAATTTGATAAGAAAAGTAAAACCTGGTATGCGCTTGCCGTCCTTGATAAGCAAAGATATTTGTCCTCACTTGAAGATGAGCTTGACAACGCCTGGGCTCAGATAAAAAAACTCTACGATGATGCTCAATCATTCATTGGGGCGGGGAAAATTTTACAAGCAGTTCAAAATTTAAAAGACGCTCAGAAAAAGATTTATGAGATTTATTCTAAACAAGTGTTTTACAATGCGATATCACGAATTCCATATAAGCCGGATGTTGAACTTACAACAGCCGGGATTGAGTCCGAGATAAGGGACTTGATCTCAAAGATAAAAATTGAGAAAGTTTCTGGCGATAATCAAGTCGCAAAAGTTGGCGAAGAACTCCCAGAGCCACTTGTCATTAAAGTCATCTACTATGGCAATGTTTCTGTTCCGATTTCAAATGCTAATGTGACATTCGCTTATAAGAGCGGTGAAGTCATTGAGAGAAAGTTGACAGACGATCAAGGAATGGCAAGTATTCGTGCATTAGCAATGGGTAAAGGTGGAAGGAACGCAATTGTTGTGAGTTTTTCAATCCCCGGTCTTCCAGCAGAATATGCAAGGGTTTTATCAAATGTTCGGACGGAGTTCTCCTATTCAACGACTTCTGAAGCGGTCGCAACAGTTTCAGTTTCAATCAAAGGAGCGAAGGAGGATAAATTGATAAACGATATGATGAAAAAGTTAATTCAAGCGATAGAGAAAAACGGATTTAAAATTGAAGATGAATCAAGATTTGTAGTAGGAGGAGATGTTAGTTCAAGGGTTGTTTCTACAGTTCAAGGTGTCGGAGGGATGCTTTACACGGTTGAGGCGGAATTAGGTCTTTTCCTCAAGGACATTGAAACAGGTCAAATTCTTGGAAGTATGAGTGTTAAGTCAAGGGCTGTGGGCAAGAGCGAGCGCGAGGCGTATGAAAAAGCATTGAAGGGGATGAGATTCTCAAATAAAGAGCTCGTTGAGTTGCTTTCAAATGCTAAAACTGAAGAATAACAAAAACTCAAAGGAGGGAAAAACAATGAGATATCTCGCATCTTTAATTCTGGCTTTAGCAGTTGCGATATTAATTGCTGGTTGCGGTGGTGGACCCAAGGAAAGGATAGCGGTTCCTGAGTCACCTGCACCGGCTTGGGTTAACACTCCACCGACAGCTGTTGACGCAATTTATGCCGTCGGAGCAGCAAATGTCGGAGCGAATCCAGTCCTTGCGAGAAATAAAGCAGCCGATGCAGCAAGGCAGGAGCTTGGAAGGATAATCCAAACGAAGGTGAAGAGCTTGCTTGATAATTTTATGCAGGAACATCAGGAATTCATAAATAATCAAGGAACGATAACTTCGGAAGAATTCACAAGAAGCGTCAGCAGATCGGTAAGCCAAGCTACACTTGCGGGCTCGCAGATAGTTGAGTTTTATTATGATAAGGACAACAAAATTTATTATGCGCTTGCTGTTTTAAGGAAGAATGATATCGTCAATGAGATAATGAGATCAATGAATGAGGCACAGCGTCAGAAAAAGACAGCTTTTGTTGAGCAAAAAGCGGAAGAGGCGCTGAAGATACTTGATAAAGAGCTTGAGAAGTGGGACTTAAGCAAGTAAATTTCATCCCTCCCCCTTGCGGGAGGGTTTTTAGTTTGCTTTTGACTTTTTGAGTTTATGATTATAAATTTGAGAAAAAGTTGAATACTTGAGGTATGTCTGAGCTCTATAGAATTGTTCTTATAATTCTCGGTTTTGTTTTCGTTGGGCTTGGGGTTCTGGGTGCTTTTTTACCGCTTTTGCCAACGACCCCCTTCCTGCTTTTAGCTGCTGCTTGTTTTGCAAGAAGTTCAAAGAAATTTTATAACTGGCTTTTAAATCATAAGGTCTTTGGAAGTTATATTAGGAATTATCGTGAGAGAAGGGCTATAACTTTGCGTGGTAAAATCATCTCGCTTGTCGTTATGTGGCTCGTGATGGGATATACTGCTTTGTTCGCTGTTTCAAATATCATCGTAAGTTTAATTTTGCTGTTGATAGGAGCTGGCGTCACAAGGCATATTCTTTCACTTAAAACAATAAAGTAGTTTTTGAAATTTTATGAAGTTAAAAGTTTTATCAGTTTTGACTTTTTTGTTTGTTTCTTCATATTCACAGGTTCAACCATCCTGGTTGTCGGTTTTACCTCAGTCAAGGGATTACATTTACGCTGTTGGGGTTTCGTCTCCTTATTTTTATCCTGAGACGACAAAGGCGAAAGCGATTGAGGACGCAATTTTTGAAATCGCGAGGACGATAGAAGTTGGTGTGAGCGTTAAACAGATAAATTGGTTTGAAGATACTGGAAGTTTGTTCTCGGGCATCTCTCATTTTAAAGAGGAATATGAAGAGGAGATTGACACTTTGCTTATGAGTTTGATAAAGGAAAATTTTGAACTTGTATCGCAGTGGCAGGAGCCGAAGTCAAAGATACTTTATGTGCTTGTGCGTGTCCCTGTTAAAGTGATTTCATCGGATACAAGTTATTCAATACCTGAGGAGTTAACTTATGACCCGGCACTTGCTGAAGTCTCATCCGTCGGGGGGAAACCACCATCTTGGATTTACAAAGTTCCTGTCTCTGATGTTGCAATTTATGCCGTTGGTGGAGCTGATAGGCATTTTGACCCGGCCGAGACGCGCAAAAAGGCGATTCAAAATGCAAGGGCTGAACTTTCAAGAATTGTGAGTTTGAGGATTCAAAATTTACTTGACAATTGGTCGTATGGAAACAAAGTTTTTGAACTTGGATATTCAATGCGAGTTTCAAGGACGGTTTCACAAGCTAAACTTCGCGGTTCGCAAATAGTTGGGTTTTGGATTGACCCGAAGACAGGAGCAAATTATGCGCTTGCAAGGATGTATAGAAAAGGTTTGATCGCTCAAGTAAGACAGATGACGGCAAATGTCATAAAGCAAAATCCTCCTGAAAACAAGCAAGGCAAACCTATTGAGGAACTTTTAAACGAGGCGTTACAGCAACTTGACCGTGAACTTGAAAAGTTAAACAAAAAATAACGGGGGATAGTAAAATGAGATTAAAAAAATTTTTCTTCGTGATGTTTTTCATCTCATCATTTCTTTTTTCCCAGGGAAAAGTAAGTGTTGCTGTTTTAAAATTTGACGCAAAGGGTTTTGACCCAACTCAGATTGATGTGCTTGTTTCAAGATTTAGGGTTGCATTAAATGCGACTGGAAAGTTTAATGTCCTTGAAAGGGAAAAAATTAAAGAGATACTTGCTGAGCAAAATTTGCAACAAAGCGAAATCGCTGAGGGTTCTGGGGATAATGTTCAAATTGGAAAAATTCTCGGCGTTAAGGAGATAATAACTGGAGATATTGGCAAGGTTGAGGATGTTTATACGGTCAATGTGAGAAGAATAAAGGTTGAGACATCGGAGATAGTTCAGACAGCAAGTGCGGATTATGAGGGTAAGGTCTCCGGGCTTTTGAAAGTTATGGAGCAGCTTGCTTTTAAACTTGCTGAAAAATCGGATGAAAAGTATGTCGCCTTGAAGGTTGAACAGCCAGAGGCGAAGGAAGAAAAAGTTAAAGAAAATGAAAAAGTAGAAATGGAAGAAGAGGAGGAGGAAGATATATTTGGGGATTTGTACAAGGAATTCAACATCTCAAAAGACCCGTTCAAAGATAACGAGCCACCAAAGATTGAGCTTTATTATCCGGTCGTGAAGGATAACGGTTATTTGAGGGTTGGGAGTAGGGATTTTGAAATTTCTGGTATAGTGACAGATGAAAGCGGTATTACATCGGTTAAGGTAAACGGCGAGAGGGTGCAATTGAAAGTTGCGCTTGCTGGTTTGAGTTTTTATAAGAAGGTTCGCCTTTCAAAGGGAAGAAATCGGATTGAGATTGTAGCAAGGGACCTTTACAATAACATTGGTAAATTAACATTCACTGTGGAGGTGAAATGAGCGTGAAGGTTTTAAAAGTTTTCACTCTTTTAATTTTGTTTTCTCTTGAAATTTTCTCTGGCGAAAAACCGGCATGGATAACGACGAAGAGACATCCAAAATATCCTGAACGGCTTTACATACTTGGCGTTGGTGCAGCGAAAAAGACGAAAAATAAAATTGAGGATATTCAAAAAGCAAATGCCGATGCTTTCGCTGATATAGCTAAACAAATTCGTGCAACGGTTGTATCAAAATCGGTCGTTGAACAACTGGAGGTTATAACTGGAAAAAAAGCTGAATCAATTGAAAGAGCTTCAGCGAATTTGCAGGTGACGAGCGAAATTACGATAACTGGTTTGAGAATCGTTGAGGTTTATTTTGATGACGATGATGATATTTATTATTCGCTTGCTGTGCTTGAAAGGGAGGGTGCAGGTGCTGAATTGAGAGATAAGCTTAAACGGTATCTCAACATTTATCAAAAAAATTTTGATCTCGGGAAGAAAAATATCACTGAAGGAAATTTTTATCAGGCGCTTTTGAATTTTTCTGAAGCATTGAAAAATGTTCCACTTTATAACGACCTTCTCCCTTTTTACAGATTTATAACCCGCCCGCTTGAGGAGATCAGCAATGAGTGGCGCCTTGGTGATGCGATTCTTACCTCTGATGTTAAAGCGCTTGTTCAAGATGTTTTTTCAAAAATTAAAGTTGAAAAAGTTTCTGGTGAAGAACAAGATATCGCTTTCAATCAACCGTTGGAACCTTTGGTTTTAAAGGTTACATATGGTGATAGCGCCGTTGCGGTTTCTGGTTTGAAGTTTAAATTTTATTTTAAGAATGGAAGGGGGAAAATAACAGAGACAGCGGTATCGGATAAATCGGGCGTTGTAAAGTGTGAGATTTATTCGCTTGAGCCGTATCAGGAGAACTTTTATACAATAGCTGCGAGAGTGGATTTGTCTGAGTTCAAAATTAAATCGGAGTTTGGATATAGCGAGTATGACGATTGGAATGAGCTCTTGGAGAGGAATGAGGTTGAGTTAACTTTCACATTGAGGAAGAAGACATTGACGCTTGATGATAAGTTAAGAGAAGCGGTGTTAAGTTTGAGTTCAAAAGTTCCAGACAAGACAGCGCGCGTAATGGTCGCAAGGATTTATTACAGGGATAAACTGCCCGGACCTATATCGCCGTATATAAAGCAAAAACTTGAAATGGCTATAGAGTCAAATACGAGTTTTGCTCTTGTAAGTGAAGAAGAAGTCAAAGATGCGATCACTAAAGTTTATCAAGTGGGCTATTCAATCACCGGAGTTGGAACACCCGAGTCATTTGCAAATTTAAGCGGTGCAAAAGTTGTCATCGTTGGCTCTTACTGGGACAGCGCCGATGAAGTTGAATTTAATTTAAAAGCGATTGATGCTGGTTCAAGAATTGTGCTTGCAACTTCAAATGTAAAGATACCGAAAAATTTGCTCCCCAATATACCGCTTGCGCCCGAAAACTACAACTCAAAAATTGACGACGAGATATTGCAAACGGAATCCAAGGGCGAGGAACTTCAAGTAGAAGTTTGGGTTGATAGACCCGACGGTGTTTATTACGAAGGGGACGAGATAAAAATTTTTGTCAGAGCTAACCGAGATTGTTATATAAATCTTGTTTATTACGACGCTGAAGGAAATGCAATTCTGGTCTTTCCGCATAAAGGCAACTGGGAACACAAAATTGAAGGGAATAAAATTTACAAAGTTCCTGGTGATTTTGTCATAAAACCACCTTTTGGGCGCGAGATATTGAAAGTTTTCGCAAGTGATAAACCACTCCCAATTCCGAAGGGTAAAACTGTTGCAGGTTTAATTGTCCTTGATTCAATTTTTGATTACATGTCAAATACAAGAAGCATTGGATTGAAGTCAGGAAGATACGCTGAAAATAGCATCGCCTTAACAACTTTACCAAAAAAATAATAAAAGGTGAAAGTTATGAAGCGATTAATTTTTCTATCGGTTATACTTCTAATTTTTGTTGGACAATTAACTTCGCAGGATTTTGGATACAGGAAGAGCTGGGCTTTGATAATTGGAATTAACGAATATCAAAGTTTGCCGAGGTTGACTGGGGCTGTGAAGAGCGCCAAGATGGTCAGGGAAAAATTGGTTCGGGAGTTCGGTTTTGACCCAGAAAATGTGATTGAGTTATACGATGACCAGGCAACGCGCGAGAACATCTTGAAGGCGTTTGATCGTCTTATGGATCCAAGGCGCATCTCAAAAGATGATCGTGTCTTTATTTTCTTTGCGGGTCATGGTGTGACGAGAACTATTGGGGGCAAAGAAAAGGGCTATATTATGCCGGTTGATGGCGTGATGGAAAAATTTGCAAGCACTGCTATATCAACCGACCAGTTGCACGAGTTTCAAGAGGCTATACCCGCGAAGCATCTTTTTTATGTTATGGATGCCTGCTATAGTGGGACGATTTTCACGCGTGGGATAGGTTTGAGAAGCGAGTTATTTACTTCAAAGGCGGAAGCAATTTCAAAGTTTACATCGCGGAAAACAAGGGTTGCAATAACCGCCGGGAGCAAAGATGAGCAGGTAGTTGACCTTTCGGATCAGGGCATAAGCGTCTTTACTTTTTATTTTTTGAGAGGTCTTGATGGTGATGCTGATGTGGATAGAGATGAAATTATAACGAGTTCCGAGTTGGCTGATTATGTTGCTAAAAATGTAAGATTTAGAGCTCCTCAAAATCCACAGTATGGGCGACTTCCCGGGGATGAAGATGGTGAATTTATATTTATGCGTGTGATCGGACAGGTGCAAGAGCCAAAACCAACGCCACCAACCCCGATTGTCGTTGAGGAACCGAAACAACGTCCAAAGCCAGTCCAAAGAAAACCCGCTGAAGAGACAAAGAAAGTGGATTTGATGATTCAACAACCAAAAAATGCCTGGATTTACGCTTTTGTCGGCGGTGGTGCAAACATACACGATATAAAAGAAGAAGATGTTAATTTTACTAAAAAAGAAGGAGTAGGTGGTTTTGTTGGTCTTGGGTTTGAATATATAGCTGGGAAGAATTTTTCAGTCGGGATTAATGTCGGTATTGATGATAAGGCGGGTAATTTCAAAATCG